>JBFWSD010000015.1:0-17559 GCA_050248575.1 Gemmataceae bacterium | reverse complement strand
GGCCGAGCTCGCCAAGCTCTTCTGCAATGCCTGGCGCTACATCAACTTTGCCATCTCCAATCAGTTCTTCGTGATGGCTGACCAGTTCGGCGCCGATTTTCATCAGATCTACCAGGCATTGCGCGACGATTATCCGCGCATGCAGTCGTTCGCGCGGCCCGGCTTCGCGGCGGGCCCGTGCCTGGTGAAAGACACGATGCAGCTGGCCTCGTTCAATCACGGTTCGTTCGTGCTCGGGCAAGCTGCCATGATGATCAACGAAGGGCTGCCCTACATCCTCGTGCAGCAGCTCAAACGCCACCACGACCTCACCGACAAGACCGTCGGCATCCTGGGCATGGCCTTCAAGCCCAACTGCGACGATGCCCGCGATTCCCTCTCCTACAAATTGCGCAAGGTATTGATGCTCGAGTGCCGCAAGGTGCTTTGCACCGATCCCTTCGTGGCCGATGCCGATCTGACGCCGCTGGCCGAGGTGATCGACCAGGCCGACCTGCTCCTGGTGGCCACCCCGCATGACCAGTACAAGTCGATGAAGTTCCGGCAGCCCGTCTTTGACGTGACCGGCAGCGTGAAGGGCCTGGGCGCGGTCTAGCGTGTCAACCGTGGCTTCCTGCACGCAATGTCTTGCCGTTCAATGAATTGCGCTTTCTGCAAAAAACCTCTTCCACATTTGAACCTCTGGCCAGCGCCGTGCGACTGATAGGCTGATGCTGGCCAGCTCGCTACTCTTTCGAGATCGCGGCATGTCACGTGCCGACCACGGCAACTCCAGCGAGGAAGCTCGATGGGTGTGTGCCGCCCAGGCGGGCGACACGGCCGCCTTTCGCCAGCTCATCGATGCTTACGAGCGGCGGCTCTATTACTTCCTGCGCCGGTTTCTGCCCCGCACCGACCAGGTGCTCGACGTGTTGCAAGAAGTGTGGCTCACGCTGTTTCGCCGCTTGCCCGCTCTGCGCGAGCCGGCGGCCTTCCGCGTCTGGCTCTACCAGGTTGCTCACGATCGGGTCGTCAGCGTGATCCGCAAGGAGCGTCGCGAGCAAGACGTGGTGGCCGAATACAGCAGCCAGTTGAGCGACGAGTCGGCCCCTCTCGATCTGAGTACCGAGAATGCCGAGCTGGTGCATCGTGCCCTGGCGGTTCTGTCGGCGGATCATCGCGAGGCTATCGTCCTCCACTTCCTTGAAGACATGAAGCTGGAAGAGATGGCCGACGTGCTGGGCGTGCCCGCCGGCACGGTCAAGTCGCGGCTGTTCTATGCCCGACAGGCACTGCGCCGCGAACTGGAGAGGCTAGGCCATGAGTGAACAACGACCGAAACCCGACTTCCGCGACGCGTTGCTGGCGCAAGAGCCAGCGTTGCCGGCGGATCAATACGAGGAGTATCGTCGCATGCTCGAACAACAGTTGCTCGAGGCGGCCCCGGCAGTGAAGGCAGCGGCGCGGCAGCGAATCTGGCGTCGCCGCGGGCTGGGTTTTCTGGCCCTGGCGGCCTGCCTCGCGCTGGCGGTGGCAGCGGCCTTTGCCTTCCTGGGCAACTTCCCGAAGCCCGAAGGCGCGCCCGATCCTGAGCTCGCCGCGAAACCGGAAGCAGGCGACGACACGCTCGTGGTCCTGGGCGGGCCGCTGCCCAGCGCCAACGCGCCCCAGGCGCCGCGCATGTTCGAGCCGATGGCCAACTACTTCCTCGAAAACGTCGACATGATCCTGATCGGCGTCGTCGACGATCCGGTCGAGCGCAAGGTGGCTTTACCGAAGAAGAAGAACGGCCTGGGCGGCATCTTCGAGAAGACCGAGTATCGCACCGAGAAGCTCTTCCGCGTGAAGGTCGACAAGATCCTCTACGGCGCCTTCGACGGCGATCAGGTGCAGATGAACGACAGCAAGCCCATCCTGGGATGCATTCCCACGGCCGACGAGATGCGCAAGCCGAGCGATGACTTCAAGAAGGGCAGCCGACTCCTCATCTATCTTGGCAAGATCAACGGCAAGTTCTATCCCAGGCAATTTCTTCGCCTGGAGGGCAAGGAAGACAAGTTGCCCGCGGACCTGTCGCGCTTTCTGGCCTTTGTGAACGCCGCGGGCACCAAGGACGCTCACAAGCGCTATCGCGATCTGCTCGAGACCAAGGGGCTCGATGTGCCCGCCTACGTGGCCCTGACGCGGACGCAGGACAAAGCGGCCGCCGATGTCCTGGTCGACATGTTCGAGACCTTCCAGTCACGGGGTCTCAAGCTCGAAGGACCCATCGTGCCGGGCAAGGTGGGCAACGTCTCGGTCTCGGTCGAGTTCCAGAGGCTGCTGGCCTTGCTGGCCCAGTATGGCGACACGCGCAAGTTGCAGGCGGTGCTCGATCTGCCCGTCGAGTATCGTCGGGTCAGCCTGTCTTACTTGTCGAAAATGTGCCGGTCGGCGAATGACAAGGAACTGGCGCTGGTTCGCGATCGCTTGCTGCCCATGGTGCAGAAGCCGGGCAATCAGCAGGATTCGGCCCTGCTGGCACTGGCCCAGCTCAGCAAGAACATGGACGCGGCCACCCAGGCCAAGGTCCGCAAGCAGGTGGTCGGCCACCTGCAAGCCATCCGGGGCAACGACGATAGGTATCTTTGCTATCCCCTGCTGGCCTATCTTCTCGAAAGGCCGGACGACGACGCGATCGAGATCGTCATGGGCATGGTGGAACGGCAGCCCGTCAGCCGTATCAATGAGCTCTGCCAGCAAGAGCTCTGGTCGTCGACGTTGCGGATGACCGAGGCGCAGCATGCCGGCGTGGTCAAGCGCTGGCAAGCCCTGGCCGACAAGCTGAAGATGAAAGCCAAGCGTACGCAGGAAGAGCAGAGCCTGCTCGTCCGGCTGCAAGCCAACCTGCGGCAGCCCAGGCCGCACGTACCTTGACGCTCGCCAGGCTCACTTGGCAAGCGAGAAGCAGATCAGCTCCTTGTCGTTGCGGACGTAGACCGACTGATTGGCGAAGGCCGGGTGCGTCCAGATCACCGGGCGGCGAGGCATGCTGTTGGTCGGATCGAGCAGGTGAGCGCGGCTGATCTCCTCGTAGCCCTTCGGTGTCAGCTTGGCGATGACCAGGTCGCCTTTCTCGTTGAAGAGGAAGAAGCGGCCCGCGTTTTCGACCAGGAAGGCGTTGCCCCAGCGGACCGATTCGCCCGCGATAGGCTTGAAGGTCTCCCAGAGACGCTTGCCACTCACCAGGTCGAGGCAGCGCAGCTCACCATACGAGCAGACGCCGTAAATGTGGCCGTCGCGGATGAAGGGCGTGGGCATGATGCTATTCAGGTCGGTGGTCTGATTGGGCCGCTCGCCGCGGCATTTGCTCTCCCACACCACCGAGGCCGCCGGCTTGTCGCGGTCGAGCTTCAAGAGCAGCGAGCCGTTGTAGAAGGACGAGACAAACAGGTAGTCGCCCGCTTGCACCGGCGTGGGAATGGACAGGGCCGCCCGGATTCGCCAGGGCTGCGACCAGTATTCCTTGCCCGTGGCCGGATCGAGGGAGGCGATCCCCTCGGGATGCCAGATGATGAGCTGGCGCTTGCCGCCCGCCTCGATCATGGTAGGCGGGCAGTAGCCCGGCTCTTTCACGCTCAGGTTCTTCCACAGTTCCTTGCCGGTGTTCTTGTCGAAGGCGACGACCAGGCTCCCCTTGCCGCCGACGAGGCAGATGAGACGATCACCGTCGAGCAGCGGATGGGCCGCAAAGCCCCACAGGGGGACTGGCGCCTCGTAGTCGGTCCGGAAGTTCTTCGACCAGAGTTCTTTGCCCGTCTTCACGTCGAAACAGAAGAGATGCCCCATGGTGCCGAGCGTGTAGACCTTGTCGCCGTCGATGAGGGGCGAGGCCCGCGGCCCGAGCGGATAACTCACCTCGTAAGGGCATGGATATTCGTGTTTCCACAGGACCTTGCCCGTCTTCTCGTCGAGGCACAGGATGCGTTCGGTGCCATTGACCTTGTCGGTGGCGAAGGCATTGGCCGGGTTCTTGGTGCCTTCGGGCAGGATACGATCGGTGATGATGACGCGGCCATCCGCGACGGACGGGCCGGAATAGCCCGCGCCCACGGGGGCGCGCCAGCGAACCTTGGGGCCGTCGGCGGGGAACGTTTCGAGTATGCCCTGTTCGCGCCAGACGCCGTCGCGCCTGGGCCCGAGCCACTGGGGCCAATCGTCCGCAATCGCGACGGTCCCAGCCGACAGCGTCAACACCAGGGCAAGAATCTGCGTGCGCGTCATCATCGACGGTCTCCTGATTGGCAGTTCCGGTACTCTCACAGTATGTGATAGCCGTCAAGTCGCTGGACGTCTCGCGGGGCGATTAATTCGATGGCTGTCTGGCGCCGTGCGTGGAAATGGTAGCCCCAAGCCACCGGGCAGTCGGGCCTTGCGCGCTGGCCGGTGAATTCCTGTCAGGATCCTTGTCGCTGATCGTCTTTCGTGGGAAGATACTGCGCGCACATCCGCTGTCGAACCTGGGAGGAACACCATGAAGACAACGATGCAGCTGGCGGCCCTTGTGTTTTTTGCGGTTGCGGTGTTGCCTGTGCGCGCCGACGAGCTCTCTCCCGAGCACCGCAAGGCCGTCGACAAGGGGCTGGCCTGGGTGGCCAAGCATCAGAATCCTGATGGACACTGGGATGCCAACGGGGGCAACTATCCGGTCTCCATGACCGCGCTGGGCGGCATGGCCCTCCTCATGGAGGGCAGCACCATCCGCGACGGCAAGTATGCCGACAACATCCGCAAGGCCACCACCTGGCTGATGGACCGCGCCCAGCGCAGCGGCATGATCGGCAATCCCAACAACCCGATCGAGGCGGGCCGCTACATGTACGGCCACGGCTTCTCCGTCCTGTTCCTCTCGCAGGTTTACGGGGAAGAGGAAGACGCCGATCGTCGCGAAAAACTGGAAAAAATCCTGACCCGGGCCGTCGAGTTCATCGGCAAGGCGCAGACAGCGCGCGGCGGCTGGGGCTATGTCTCCGCTCGCGACGGCAACGGCTTCGATGAGGGTTCGGTCACCATCACCCAGGTGCAAGCGTTGCGGGCGGCCCGCAACGCCGGCATCGTCGTCCCCAAGCAGATCATCGACAAGGCCCAGGATTACCTGAAAAAATGCACGACGTCGCGCGGCGGCGTGATTTACAGCCTGGCCAACGGGGGCGGCGCCCGCGTTGGGGGCGAACGCGCCCCGCTGACGGCGGCCGCCGTCGCCTGCATGTTCTCGGCGGGGGAGTACGATTCGCCGCTGGCGAAGAAATGGCTCGAATACTGCCGGGGTAACATTCCGCTCAACCTGGGGGGCGGGGCCCGCTTCGGCCACCAGGAATACACTCACTACTATTATGCCCAGGCGCTGTACATCCTGGGGGACGAGGGCTATGCCCGGCTCTTCCCCGAGTCCAAGCCCGGAGATCGGCTTACGTGGTCGAAATATCGCAAGGGAGTCTTCGATAATCTGGTGCGCAGCCAGAACGCGGACGGCTCGTGGAATGGCAGCATTGGCACCATTTACACCACGTCCCTGTACCTGACTATCTTGCAGCTGGATCGCAGCACGCTGCCCATTTATCAGCGGTAGTGGTCAACAAACCGCCACAGGGGCAGTGAGGATCCGTGAGGTGAATCGTCAAACAGAGAAGGGATGCCACCATCCCTGGACTGGCGGCCCCGTCAGGAGGATCAGGCTGCCCTTATCTAGCGAGGCTCGGATGAAGAATTTGATCTGTGTTCTCGTGGTCGGCCTGGTGCTGGCAGGAAATAACCCTGCGCGTGGCGAGGAATTGCCCCCCGAGGTGCAACAGTCCATCGACAAGGGGCTCGCCTGGATCGCCAAGACCCAGTCCCCCGACGGGCACTGGGAAGCGAATGGCGGGCAGTATCCCACCACGATGACCGCACTAGGGGGGATGGCCCTCCTCATGGAAGGAAGCACCATTCGCGACGGCAAGTACGCCGACAACATCCGCAAGGCGGTGACCTGGTTCATGGACCGCTCCCAGCGCAACGGGCTGCTGGGCAACCCCAACAACCCGACCGAATCATCGCGCTATATCTACGGCCACGGTTACGGGATGCTCTTCCTCTCGCAGATTTACGGCGAGGAAGAAGACATGGAGCGCCGCAAGAAGCTCGAGAAGATCCTCACCAAGGCGGTCGAGTTCACGGGCAAGGCCCAGACCAATCGCGGCGGTTGGGGCTATGTCTCCTCGGCTGACGGCGGCGGCTTCGATGAAGGCTCGACGACCATCACCCAGTTGCAGGCCTTGCGGGCAGCCCGCAACGCCGGCATTCCCGTGCCCAAGTCGATCATCGACAATGCCCAGAAGTATCTGCGTGATGCCACCACGGCCCGTGGAGCGTTGCGTTACAGTCTGGCTTCGGGCGGGCACGAAGGCGGCCCGGCCCTGGTTGCGGCGGCCATCGCCGGCGGCTTCTCCACCGGCGAGTACAATTCCGACCTGGTCAAGAAGTGGTTCACCTATTGCAAGACCGCCATCCCGCTGGGGCAGAACGGCCGCGTTGGCCACGACGAATACACCCATTATTACTACGCCCAGTCGCTCTATCTGCTGGGCGACAACGGCTATGCCAAGCTGTTCCCGCAGTCGGCGGCCAACGATCGCTTGACCTGGACCAAGTACCGCGAGGCCATGTTCCGCCAGCTGATCAAGCAGCAAGGGCCGGATGGCTCGTGGAACTCGGGCAACATCGGTGCCATCTACAGCACCTCCATCAATCTGACGATTTTGCAGCTGGAAAAGGGCACCCTGCCCATTTATCAACGATGACCGTTCCACCCCCAAGAACCGAAGAGAGAGCTTGACCATGAGCGAGAATGCCAACAAGCAAGAACTGGGCGCCAACGACCTCGAGTCGATCAAGAAGCTCCGCGATGCCTTCGAGAGCATCAAGAAACAGCTCTCGCGGGTGATCGTCGGGCAGGAGCAGGTCATCGAGGAGTTGCTGATCGCGCTCTTCAGCCGGGGCCATTGCATCCTGGAAGGCGTGCCCGGGCTGGCCAAGACCTTGATGATCAGCACGCTGTCGAAGTGCTTGTCGCTGGCCTTCAGCCGCATCCAGTTCACTCCTGACTTGATGCCTTCCGACATCACCGGCACGGAAGTGATCGAGGAGAATCGTTCCACCGGCCAGCGCGAATTCAAGTTCATCGAAGGGCCGCTGTTCGCCAACGTCATTCTCGCTGACGAAATCAACCGTACGCCGCCGAAGACGCAGGCCGCCCTCCTCGAAGCCATGCAGGAACGGCAGGTCACGGTGGGTCGCGTCCGCCATCGCCTGGCTCATCCGTTCTTCGTGCTGGCCACGCAGAACCCGATCGAGCAGGAAGGTACTTATCCGCTGCCCGAAGCCCAGCAAGACCGCTTCATGTTCAAGGTGTTCGTGAAGTACCCGACCTTCAACGAAGAGTTCGAGATTGCCCGCCGCACGACCGCCCTGGTGGAAGAAGACCTCCAGTCGGTCCTGTCGGGCGAGCAAATCCTCGACCTGCAGCAGCTGGTGCGGCGCGTGCCGGTGACCGATCACGTGATTCAATACACGCTGGCCCTGGTGCGGCAGACGCGCATCGGCGAGCCGGGCGTGCCGAAGTTCATCAAGGACTGGCTGTCGTGGGGTGCGGGCCCGCGTGCCGTGCAGAACCTTATCCTGGGCGGCAAGGCCCGTGCGCTGCTGTATGGCCGCTCGCACGTGCAATGCGAAGACATCCAGGCCCTGGCTTTCCCCGTGTTGCGGCACCGCATCCTGACCAACTTCACGGCCGCCTCGGAAGGCATCACCTCCGACACCGTCATCGACAAGCTGCTCAAGGAAACCCCGAGCCGCGAAGGCGAACTGACCAAGGACGAACGCTTCAAGAAGATCTTCGCCTCGTAGAACGGAGTTGGGCGTGTCGGCGCAGCCCGTAGTAAACAGAAGCAACAGGGTGGCGGTGGTGTTGGGCAATCAGGGCCGCATCCCCGCCTGGGTGGTCTTGATGGGGCTGCTCAAGGCCGAGTCGCTTGGCGACAGACCAAGGACGGCGAGGATTACCTGGAGCTCGTGGGAACCCCCGACATGGTCCTGGAGGTGGTCAGTCGGACTTCCGTGAAAAAGGACACGGAAGACCTGTTCGCCACATACTTCCAGGCAGGGATCACGGAATACTGGCTGGTCGATGCCCGCAGCGAGCCGTTACGCTTCGACATCTACCAGTACACGACTCGGGGATACCGCAAAGCAAGAGTCAGAGAGCGGTGGCTGGCTTCGAAGGTTTTCGGCAAGTCGTTTCAGCTCCAGCGACAAACGGATCCTCTGGGTAACCCGCAGTTTGAACTCAAGGTGAAATGACCAACGCACTGGAAAGGTAGTTCACGTGGCAGCAACCAAGACCAACAAAGAAGACGCCCGGCGTTTCCTGCATCCGGAAACGATCGCGCGGATCTCGCGTCTCGATCTGCGGGCCAAGCAGGTGGTCGAAGGCTTCATCACCGGTATGCACCGCAGCCCGTTCTTCGGGCACTCGATCGAGTTCGTGCAGCACCGCGAATACGTCTACGGCGACGACTTCCGCCACCTCGACTGGAAAGTCTGGTCGAAGACCGACCGCTTCTACATCAAGCAATACGAGGCGGAAACCAACCTGCGCTGCAACCTGGTGATCGACGTCAGCGAGTCGATGCACTATGGCCGCGGCCCGATGAACAAGTACGAATACGGCTGCACCATGGCGGCCTGCCTGGCTTACCTCTTGCTGCATCAGCAAGACGCCGTGGGCTGCATTACTTTTGACGACGACGTGCGGCAGATCGTGCCGGCGCGCAGCCCGCACAACCACATCGATGCCATCGTGCAATCGATGCACATGTCCAAGCCGCGCGAGAAGACCAACATCGAACGCATCCTGCGGCGGGTGGCCGAGAACATCTCGTCGCGTGGGCTGATCGTCATCATTTCCGACCTGCTCACCGACCGCGAGTCGCTGTTCCGCGGGCTCGAGATGATGGTGCATCGCCGCCACGACGTGCTGGTCTTCCACGTGCTCGACGAGGACGAACTGGTCTTCCCGTTCACGGGTTCGACCAAGTTCGAGGGGATGGAAGAGCAGCCCGACTTGCTCTGCGATCCGCGTTCGCTGCGCGACGGCTACCTCGAGGCCCTGGAAGAGTATCTCGTCGAGGTGCGGCGCGGCTGTGCCCGCAAGGGCATCGACTACGCCCTTGTCCGCACCACCGATTACATGGATGCCGTACTGTCCAAGTTCCTGCACCATCGCATGGCCCTGCGTTCCGGGAAGGCGGTCCGAGCCAATGCTTAGCCTGTTTGCCAATCCAGCCAACATGGTCCTCGGCGCGGCCCTGATCAGCTCGCCGATCATCATCCACCTGATCAACCGCATGCGTTATCGCCGCGTGCGCTGGGCAGCCATGGAGTTTCTGCTCAAGTCGCAGAAACGCAACAAGCGCCGGTTGATCATCGAGCAGTTGTTGTTGTTGCTGCTGCGCATCATTTTGGTGCTGCTGGCGGCCCTCCTGCTGGCCCGCCTGGTCGGCGCGGAGATCGCGGGCACCCCGCTCACCCCCACCACGCACTTCGTGCTGCTCGACGATCGCCTGAGCATGAGCGACGAGTGGAAGAAGGGGGACGGCAAGACCAGCGCCTTCGAGGTGGGCAAGGAACTCATCCTCGAGCGCGTCGTCAAGGCCGGGCAGATGGAACGCGTCGCCCCGCGCCTGGTCGTGCGCCGCCTGTCCGATCCCAACAACGAGCTGTTCGACCAGAAACTGAACGATTCTGCGATATCGCAGCTGCGCGAGACGCTGACGGGCTTGACCGAATGCTCGCAGCAGCACCTCGATCTGGCCCAGGGCGTGGAATCGGCGCAGCGCGTCTTCGACGCCAGCCCGACCGACAAGCACAAGCTGTTCATCGTCAGCGACTTCCGCGAACGGCACTGGTTCCAGCCCCAGAACGCGGCGCTGGAGCGGGCTCTCAAACAGCTCTCGGAGCGGGGCATCGAGATGATCTATCTCGACGCCGTCGCCGATCCGAAGCGCTCGAACGATCCCACCGTGGCGCCGAACCAGCACAACAACCTGGCCATCACCGAACTGTATCCGGAAACGCGTGTCGCTGCGGCCAACACCGATGTGCGCTTCCGCGTGGTGGTGACCAACTTCGGCATCGCCGAAGCCAAGAAATTCCGCATCAGCGTCAAGACCAACGGGGTTGAGGAGCATCAGGCTTCGCAGACGATCCAGCGGCTCGAGCCGGGCAAGTCGATCGAGAAGTCGTTCACGCTCCGCTTTCGGCCCCCGAACGACGCGCAGGGCAAGGAAGTTGAACAGTTCTTCGCCCAGGTGACCGCCACGGTCGATACCCAGTCCGTCGAAGGCTTCGACGAAGGCATTCCCGGCGACAACACCCGCTATGCGGTCCTCGAGATTCGCAAGCAGATCCCGATCCTGATCATCGACGGCGATGCCCGTGGCCGCGACTCGGGCGGCGACACCTTCCATCTGACGACCGTGCTCAATGCCACCTCCGGCTACGACGTGGTGGCGGCCCAGAAGGTGGGCGGGGGCTATCGCATCGTCAACAAGGGGGACGAGGCGGGCAAGAAGACCCTCAAGCTCGCCGACCTCGACCTCAAGCAATACGCCTGCGTCTACCTGCTCAACGTTCCGGAGCTGGAAGACGAGAAAGACGTGGCCCTGCTCGAGGCCTATGTGCGCGAAGGGGGCGGCCTCGCCTTCTTCATGGGAGACCGCATCACCAACGGCGACTATTACAACAAGAACCTCTTCAAGGACGGCAAGGGTGTGTTCCCGGCCCCGCTCGCCGATCAGCCCACCCGCGAGCTGAGCGACGAGGAAATCCGTCAAAAGGCCAAGCTCAACCGCGACGACCCGCAGTTCCAGTTCTTCATTCGCAGCGACGAGCATCCGCTCTTCCGCTTCGAGATGGATCCGTTGCAGAACGAGATTTTCCGGGCCCTCATCAACCTGAATTCCAAGGACTTGATGCTGACGCGGTATCATCCAGTGGCCCGCAGCAAGTTTGAGAAGAACGAGCAAGTCTCGGAAGCGCTGACCTTGCCCAACAGCGGTTCGGTGGCCGAGTACGAGGCCGCCGTGCAGGAACTGTTGCGGGCAGTCCCGGTCGAAAACGAGAAATACAAGGACTTCCAGAAAGAGCTGCGCACGCGCGTGGGCAACATCCGCTCCGAGCAAGGGGGCAACTCGCTGCCCAAGCTGGCGGCGGCCGTCGCCGAGTTCCTGGAAGTGCCCGGCCTGCACAAGTTCTGGGAATCGAGCGACGAAGAGATCGTCAAGCTCAAGAAGCAGACCGAGGAGCTGCGCGACCGCCTCACCTATGGCGATCCGCTGCTGATCACCAAGAACTTCGGGCGCGGCCGCTGTGTGGCCGTGCTCACCAGCGCGGGCCGCAACTGGCACAACTGGCCCACGCTGCAAACCTACCCGGTTATCATGCTCGGCATCCAGCGCTACCTGACCAGCCTGGGCGGCGATGCCGACTACCTGGTGGGCCAGACCAAGGCCTTCGAGGAAGACTCGGGCCGCTATGAGCCCAACTTGCGTTACGCCCGTCTTTCCGATGCCCCCGAAGGGGACAAGGACGCCAAGCTGGAAGAGGGCAAGCTAGTCGGCCGCGAGCAAGAAGGGGGCCGTCTCGTCTTCGATTTCGACCAGGCCAAGAAGCCGGGTGTGTATGTGTTCGATTTCCGTCGCCGTGGTGCGGAAGGGGCCGTCGAGAAACGTGCCCTGGCCTTCAACGTCGATACCATTGCCGAATCCGACCTGCGTCGGACAGCGATGAAGCCCGTCGAGGAAGTGGCACCCACTGGCAAATTCATGCCCTCTGAATTCGCCCCGGACACCACCCGCGACCTGTCGGAGTCGGCCTGGTTTTACCTGCTGTTCCTGCTGATCCTGGTGATCGAGCAGGCCCTGGCGGTCCATCTCAGCTTCCACCTGAGAGGAAGCGAAGCAACCGCCCCGCCCCAGGCCGTGCAACCTCAGCCCACCTGATTGGGTGGTGACGCGCGATTGTTAGCCCGACGCGCAAGCGGGGGACGAAAGCCGCGAAGCCCTGCTTCGCAACCGTTTTGCTGAACGCTGATTGCTGAACGCTGATTGGGAGCTTGCAAGCGATGGAAAATACACCTGTCCACGAAACTGAATTTGTCTGGCGTCGTCTGACCGATGCCCTGACCTTCGGGGGCCAGGAATACAACGGCCACTGGTGGCTGGCGATCCTCTTCCCGATCATGCTGGTCGGGCTGATTTACGTGGGCTTCATGTATGTCCGCGACAGCCGCTCGGTGGGCTGGAAGTGGGCCGGCTTCCTCGGCCTGCTGCGTTCGTCGGTCTACATCATCTTGGCCCTCATGTTTTTGCTGCCCGCCAAGCAGCACTGGGACACCACCAAGATCGATTCCAAGGTTCTGCTCATCTTCGACGTCTCGGGCAGCATGGACAACAAGGACGATCTGCCCAGCGAGACCATGCCGGTGGAAAAGCTCCTGAGCCGGCAAGACAAGATCATCCAGTTCTTGAATGACGAGCAGGTGGCCTTCCTCCAGAAACTGCGCGAGAAGACGCCGGTGACGGTGTACCGCTTCGGCGGCCGCCTCGATGAAGAGATCATGGTCAACCCGGAACCGGGCAAGGACAAGGCCAAGGCCTGGACCACCTTCTTGAAGCCGAAGCCCCCTACCGCCGAGGAGAAGCTCAAGAACGCCAGCAAGGCCGATCAGTTCGAGGCGTTGACCAACTCCACCAACATCGACGAGTCGCTGCGCTCGCTCCTCAATCGCGAGGGGACGAACATGCTGCAGGGCATCATCGTGGTGTCCGACGGCCGCAACACCAACTTCAATTCACAGGTGTTTGCCGAGGTGCAGACCCGGGCCGCCAAGATGCAGGTGCCGATCTTCACCGTGGCCGTGGGCGAACATCGCGAGCCGGTCAACCTGCGCATCACCGAACTGCTGGTGCCCGAGAAGCATCCGCCGGACGAGAAGTTCCCGGTGCGCGTGGAAATCGACGGCGAAGGGCTGGCCGACGAGACCGTGCAGGCCGAACTGGAAGTGTACGGGCCGGACAATCACGACAAGCCGGCGGTGGTCATTCCGGCCCCGGCCACCTTCAAGCTGGGCGCGGGCACGCCGCACGCCCAGGGTGAGTTCATCATCGATCCCGAGAAGATGCCCGCGGAGCTTCGCAACCCGAAGAGTGAGTCGGGCAAGCCGGAGCTGCTCCAGGGGCGCTGGAAGTTTGTGGCCCGCGTGCCGGTCGACAAGCGCGAGATCGAGCGGAAAGACAACATCTCCACGCCCGAGTTCACGACCGTGGTGAAGAAGCCGCTGCGCGTGCTGCTGTTCGCGGGCGGGCCGACACGCGATTACCAGTTTGCCCGCACCCTGTTCGTCCGCGAGGAGGAACTGGGCCGCGGTGAGGTCAGTATCTACCTGCAGGGTGCCCGCAAGGACATCCAGCAAGACGTCAAGCCCGAACGGCTGCTCGAAGACTTCCCCAACTTCATCAAGGACGTCAACGACGCCAGCATCACGCCCGAGCAGAAGTTCCTCAACTTCATGCAGTACGACGTGATCATCTGCTTCGATCCCGACTGGACGCAGCTGCGTGAAGGGCAGGTCAAGCTGCTCGAGGAATGGGTGCAGCGGCACGCCGGCGGGCTCATCGTGGTGGCCGGGCCGGTGCACACGTTCGAGCTGGCCCGCCCGGGCGTCGAGGACACCGCCCTCAAGCCGATCCTCGACCTCTATCCGGTCAAGCTCAACGACCGCCGCATTCACTCCATCGACCGCAACACCAAGATTCCGTGGCGGCTGCACTTCCCCGGCGTCACCCGCGAGACCGAGTTCCTCAAGCTCGACGACGAGGGGGACGACCCGCTGTCGGGCTGGGAGCGCTTCTTCACGGGAGCGGCCAAGGAAGAGCCGGGCCGCGAGCTCCCCTTGCGACGCGGCTTCTTCGACTTCTACCCGGTCAAGGAAATCAAGCCGGGCGCCAAGCCGCTGGCCGTGTTCGCCGATCCCAAGGCCCGCACGCAAGACGGCAAGGATCAGCAGCCCTACCTGGTCAGCATGCAGTTCGGTTCGGGCAACGTCATCTACGTGGGCTCGGGCGAACTGTGGCGGCTGCGCATGTTCAAGGAAGCCTTCCACGAACGTATCTGGACGAAGCTGGCCCGCTATGTGGGCTCGGGCTCGACGGGCGCGGGCAAGAGCCGCGGCCGTATCGACATGGGCAAGTACTTCCTGACGCACTCCACGGCTCGCATGGAAGCCAAGCTGCTGGGCGCCGACATGAAGCCGCTGGATCCGGCCGTCAAGCCGGTGGCCTTGATCACGCCCATGTTCCTGGATCACGAAGCGGTCAACGAGTTCCTCAAGCGGCACAAGGATCTGGCGCCGGACATCGTCAACGAGCTGCAATCGATCAGCCCGGACCTGGTCAAGCTGAACAAGCTGGCCGAGCAACACGCGGTGCTGCGTGAAATCGTCCCTGCCGAACGTAAGATCGAGCTGACGCCCAAGCTGGCCGTCACCCTGGAAGATTTCCGCAAGAACTACAATACTCCCGAGAAGAGCGACAAGGTCTGGGAGGGCTGGTTTGCGGGCACCTTCGAGATCGGCACCGTGCCGGGCAAGTACCAGGTGGAACTGCAGGTTCCCGAAAGCAACGATACGCTCAAGCGCGACTACACGGTGAAGCCGTCGAACCCGGAGCGGAGCAACACGCGGCCCGACCCGGCCCAGCTGTTCCGCACCGCCGGTCTCTACCGGGAAGTCGTGCGGCCGCGCCTGAACGAGGAAACGCGCAATGCCGTTCGCCCCGACCTGCAACGGACCAACCAGGCGTTCGGCGCGAGCAGCGAGGACGACTATCGGTTGATCTTCGATCTGCCCGCCGCGGACAAGATCACCGAATGCCTGATCAAGATGCCGCCGCGCATCCATCGTAGCCGCGGCAAGGTCGAAGACCTGTGGGACTCCGGCTTCCTGGTCGGGACGGCCGAGCAGCCCTACAAGATCTCCTACGCCTTGCTGGTGATCATCGGCATCCTGTCGCTCGAGTGGCTGACCCGCAAGCTGCTCCGGCTGGCGTGATGCCGCCCGGTGTGAAAACAAACAGCGCGAAGGGCCCCACGCTCCTTCGCTGAACAAGACAAGAATGACGCGTTGAGAGCAGGAGAATCAGCAATGGCAACCGTGAGCACTCGACCGAGCAGCAGCCGTGAAGAGGCGCAGCGCCAGGTGCAGAATCCGCTGCAGCAACTGAGCGGCTACATCCGGTTTTACGTGTGCCTCGAAGGGGCAGCAGTCCTGCTCCTTTACTTCTCGCTGTGGTTCTGGGTCGGGCTGTTTCTCGACTACGGCCTGTTCAAGATGTTCGGGCTCGACTGGGTGCAGGTGCTGCCCGTCGGCGTCCGGGTCGTTGTGTTGCTCTTGCTCCTGGCTGGCGCGCTGGCGCTGGCGGCCATCCAGATGGTGGGCCGCGTGATGCGCGAGTTCCGCCCGGCCTCTCTGGCCCTGGTGCTCGAACGCCGCTTCCCCAAACTGCTGGGCGACCGCCTCATCACCGCGGTCGAGATGTCCGAACCCGGGCTGGCCGAACGCTACGGCTATTCCAAGCAGATGGTCGATCAGACCTGCCTCGATGCCGCGGATCGTGTTGCTCAGGTTCCCGTCCGCGACGTGTTCAACTGGGGCCGCCTCTATCGCTACGGCTTCGCGGTGATCGGCGTAAACCTGGCATTCTACTTGTTCGTCATCCTGTTCCTGCCGCTCATGGTGGCGATGTTCGGCGGGCTCACCAACACGTTCCCGGAGAACAGCCCGCCCCGAGCGGTGGCGGCCTACTTCTACAACGGTCTCAGCCTCGAAGATCCGAGTACCGATAACGACCCGCAGACGCCAGGCGCCTTCGCCGAGCGCCTCGGGGCCATCACCCCCATCTGGTTCGAGCGCAACATTCTCATCCGCAACGTGCCCTGGCCGCGCCGGGCCCACCTGACCGTGCTCTATTTCCCGAGCGATGGCATACTTCGCGTGGGCCGCAACGATCCGCCCCTCGACATCCGCGTGCGGGCGCTCAAGTGGGTCATCGCCGACACCGGCTCGACCGAGGGCTGGCGCCCGTTGATGTGGAATCAGCAAGAGATCGAGAAGCTGCTGCCCGGCATCCAGTTGCCCGACGTGCCCGCTTCCGCCCAGGGGCAGAACTGGCGCGGCACGGTCGACGAGGTCGATCTGCTGCTCGATTCGGGCGACGGCAAGCAGCGGCTCGATCCGCGTCTCGATCGCTTCAAGATGAGCCTGGGCCAGACGCTGGCGGCCTCGTCCGCGGGCGGCCTCAACCTGGTCTCGGCCCTCCAGCTTCAGCCCGACGAGCCGGCCATCAAGCCTTACCAGGATGTCATCGATCGACTGCAAGAACTGGCCGGCCGCCGCGACATGCGCCGCACGATGCGGAAGTTGATCGTCCCCGAAAAGGTCCTGCTCCTTTACAACGACGGCCGCGACCAGATCCCGCTGATTCGTAGCGAGAACAACGAATACACGGGCTCACTGGTGATCCAGGATTCTGTCGGCAAGGATCCGAAGGGCAACCGCATCCGCTTCACCGTGCAGGGTGAAGACTACTACACCCCCTACAACGAGATCCTGGTCAAGGAGGCCGCCCAGATCGGCCGGCTGTCGCGCGACGAGGAACAGCCCGCCTATCTCTACTACCGCACCGGCGATCCCAAGCAGCTGGTCGGCCTGCGGCAACACGTGCGTGACATCACCATTTCGGGCACCGGCGACGTCTCCAGTTTCCCCGTGCCTGCGGGCACCAACGCCGAGATCATCGCACAGTGCGACAAGGACCTGAAGCAATGGGTGGGGCTGAGCGACAAGTCGATGCGCGCCCTGCATAGCGCGATGGTCGAGCCAGTGTGGGCCAAGCTCAAGCCCTTGCAGGCGACGCACGAGGGCAAGAACCGTTTCAAGACCACGGCCGAGTTCAAGCAGGCACTTGCCGAGTTGCTGACCCCGTCCGAGCTCGAATCTTACGGCGACAAGATCGTTTTCCAGGCGGAAGGCGTACGGCTATCGCCGCGGCAGGGCTCGACGGTGCCGGCCGCCGTGATCACTCAGCCCGAACCGAACGTGTTCCGCATTCGTTTCGAGAACATCACCACGCAGCTCGACTTCAACGTGGTGTTCACCGATGCCGACGACGTGACCAACGAGCGGCACATCATCGTCCGCCCCGAAGCCGACACGCCGCCCGGCGTGGAAGTGCAGATCGAGCACATTCGCAAGACCGCCCAGGGGCACTACCTCATCACTCCAAGCGCCATGATCCCGTTCAGCGGCAAGGTGCGCGACGCCCAGGGGCTGTCCGCCATCGAGTACCAGTACGGCTACACGAAGGTGGAAGACAGGCCCGCCAAGGGCAACGTGGCGCGCATGGCCGCTGCCTCGATCTTGCTGGGCAACCAGCTCACCACTGGTTT
>JBFWSD010000014.1:0-17723 GCA_050248575.1 Gemmataceae bacterium | reverse complement strand
GACGGCGAAGACGAGATGATCGACGCGGCCCAGCTTGTCGAGCATGTCGGCGGCGGCCCGCTGCATGGCCGGATAGTCGGTCGCGTCGCCCTGACAGGCGACCGCCTTGATCTTGTGATCGCGGCCGAGCGAGGCCGCCGAGAACTCCACTTCGGGATCGCGATCGACCAGGCCGACGTTGGCCCCTTCGGCCGCGAAACCCACCGCGATGGCGCGGCCAATCCCTCGCGCCCCGCCCACGACCACCGCCGCTTGCCCGGACAGTTGCAGGTCCACGCCAGTTACCTCACAACTAACCACAGAGACACAGAGACTGCATCGCATGAGTTGAAGTTCACAGCCACGAAATCCATTGTTGATAGCCGATCGCGAATGAGTCCGGGTGGCACTCTGTGTCTCTGTGGTTAGAGCCTTGGGTTCAGTGTTGCAGACGACGCGCGTATGCGGCGACCGCCTGTTCCTGGTCCTCGGTCTCGACCGAGCCGGGCCGCAGGCGGCGAATGCGGGCCAGGGCGTTGTCCGGGCTCAGCCCTTTCGACACGAAATAACAGGCAATAACCGTGCCGGTCCGGCCCAGCCCGGCGCCGCAATGAACGCCCACGCCCATGTTCCGCTCGTTGGCTTTCGCGATGGTCGACACGCACTTGTCGAGCTGGTCCTGACTGGGTGCTTCCATATCGATGATCGGCACGTGTACCACCATCAAGCCCGCATCGTTGATCCAGCGATTGTAGGGAGGCTCCTCGGTGAGCGAGATCAAGAGTTCGATTCCTTCCGCTCGCAGCCAGTCCAGTTCGGCCGGGCTGCGCGGCATCCCCAGCGCCGCCAGGAGCGGTTTGTCGATCCACGAAAAGCCGGCCGGCGCGGACATAGCTTCTCCAACTCGTGCAGGAGACACCGGGTTATCTTGGCGAGTCGGCGGCAGGCGTTCAATCGCTCTTTAGCGGTTTTTGCCCGAATCGTCCGCGCAGCACGTTGGCCTGCTGCCACACCCTGGGATGGGTCTGCAGGAAATCGACGAGGTTGCCCGTGGAAGTGCCAAGCAAGGCGGCCGCTTCGCTGACCTTGGCCTCCACCGCCGCCAGCACATCGAGCACCACGCCCACGGCGGGCCAGAAACGCGGATCCTTGCGGCCCAGGTGTAGATGGCCGTCGGCGGACCGCGCCGACATCAGGTCAGGATGCTGCCCGATGGCGTCGGCGTTCAAGTCCGCGACGGGCAAGCGAATCTCGAGAAAAAACGCCTGCCGGAGCCGTTGCAAGGCCTTGGCCCGGTTCTCGTGCTGCGAACGGCTTTCTTCCGCGATGACGATCAGCCCGCTGGCTGGATGGCGAATGCGAACGGCCGAGCTAGTCTTGTTGCGTTTCTGCCCGCCCGGCCCGGAGGCGCGATAAGTATCGACTTCGCACTGGGCGAGGAGTTGCGTGTCATTCAGTTGCGTCCACTTGGAGCGTGCCAAAGTGACGCCCTCAATAGACATGATCAAGTTCCGAAATTCCGGCAGTCAGCCATTATCGCTTGTGATACCGCTTGCCTTCAGTTTCTCGGCCAACTTGGCAAACAGTTGCTCATGGAACTCAACGATCGTCAAGTGTGGTGGGCATGACCCACCGTCCACCGTAATCCCCGAAGGCAAGTGACGGTAGCTGTATGCGCTCCCCTTGCCAGGTCCGAGGCAGTAGTGGATTCGCTCGACATCTTCATCAGGTATCTTGGAGTTCATGTCAAGTCATTCGTTGCCGACCCATTCGAAGGTTCAGCATCGCTTGTCGGTCGAACCTCAACTATCGATCGGAGCGATCTGGTCGGTATCGTAAATGCGGAACGGTGGAAGGCCCTTTTGAGCTGGCTCCCAGCCGCGTTTCAGCCCGGCCTCGATCAGCTCGCGCACGACGCCGGAACCGATCTTCCTCCTCTGCCCAATGATCCGTTGACCGCCGTCGCTTCTTGGAGCTTCAAGTATGTCATGGTACGCGAAATACGCCTCGAGGCGTTGGCCTGGCTCTTCGGCAAGCTCGACATAGACCACGATGTAGCCGTCATTGGGCGACACCAACCAGCGATAGACACGGGCGTTGAGGCTGAGTCGCCGGGTGCTCTTCTTCGGTAGTCCCACGCTGCTCCTCAGTGAGGATCGCTTGAGCGGCCATGCGTTGGCCCGAGCTTCTAGGACATCTTACCACTACCAAAGAAACCGGGAACCAAGCCAAGCTCGGTTCCCGGTTTTCGTTTTCTCGCGTGTTCGATCAATCGATCACAGTTCGAGCTTCCAGGGCTCGCGCCGCGGGCGGCTCAGCTTTGCGTTCGCGGCGTCGCTGCCCACGAACATCTCCTTGGCCGGGTCCCACTTGAGCTTCTCGCCCGTCTGCAGGGCAATCACGCCCAGGTGGCACACGCTGCACGAGCGGTGGCCCACTTCCACGTCGCAGGTCGGTCGCTTCCGCGAGGCGATGCAGTCGAGGAAGTTGCCCATGTGGTCATTCGATTCATACAAGCGGACCGCGTCTTTCGGCAACGGCTCCTTGAGCAGTTTCTCGTCGCTGGCCGTGATCTTGCCGCGGCTGACGAAGATCCACTTGCCATCCTCGCCGTTGATCTTCACGCCATTCTCGCCTTCGGCGGAGCAGATCAGCTTCACGTCGTTGGGGTAGGTGTAGGTGACCTTGAAGGTGGGATGGCAGTTGTAGCTGTTCGGATCCTTGGAGGGAGCCTTGCCTTCGCCTTCGATCATGAGCGGGCCGGCCTCGTCCATCCCCAGCGCCCACTGGGCGATGTCGTTGTGATGCGCGCCCCAGTCGGTCATCTTGCCGCCCGAATAGTCGTAGAACCAGCGGAAAGTGTAGTGGCACTTTTCCTTGACGTAGTCGACCTTGGGGGTCGGGCCAAGCCAGAAGTCCCAGTCGAGGCCGTCGGGCACGGGCTGCACCTTGAACGGGCCGCCCACCGGGTTCGTGCCGATGCGCGTCTCGATCGACTGGATCTTGCCCAGCCGCCCGTTGCGGGCCAGCTCGGCGGCGAGACGGAAACGGCCGCCGTATTCGCTGCGCTGCTGGCTGCCCGTCTGGAATACGGTGTTCTTGGCGCGGGCCGCCTTGACCAGGACCTTGCCCTCATCGATGGTCAGGGTCAGCGGCTTTTCGCAGTAGACATCCTTGCCGCGCTTGATGGCCTCGAGGGCAATCTGTGCATGCCACTGGTCGGGCGTGGCGATGACGACTGCGTTGATGTCCTTCTGCTTGTCGAGCAGCTCGCGGAAATCACCGTAACGGGCCGGTTCGCCGGCGATGACCTTGGCGGCCCGTTCGACGTGATTCTTGTCGACGTCGCACACGGCGGCCACCTGGACGTTCTTGAATTTCTTGGTGTTGTTGTAAACCTGCAAGCCGCGGCTTTGCGGGCTGCCCACGCCGATGAAGGCCATGAGGATCTTGTCGTTGGCAGCGACCGCCTTCTGCGCCTGCGCCAGCAGTTGTTCGTCGGCAGCAGCGACCTCGCGCGCATACCAGAGCGGCATGCCAGCCGCCCCCAGGCCCGCCAGCGTGCTCTGCAAGAAGCCACGCCGCGACAGGTTTCCCTTTCGCATTCTGAATCTCCTTCGCGATGATCCGATGAAACTACCCCCCTAACTCTTTCACACTGTAATGCAGCGCTTGAGCGGGAGGAACAAAAAAGACCAAGACGGTCGGCTTCACGCGCAGCGCAACCGCCACAGCTTCCCTGAATTCTCCTACGCAACGGCCAGCGCCCGGGTGCGCGGCGGGACATCCGCGCACTAGCAATGCGATGCCGCCACCGAACAGCAGCCCTCCTCCTGGACACAGCGGCAACTCAGCACAGCCACCAGCGCCCCCACGAGCGGGGCCACCAGGTAGACCCAGAGATGCTCAACCCGGCCACTCACCAAGGCCGGCGCCAGCGAACGCGCCGGGTTCATCGATGCTCCCGAGATCGGCCCGGCGAACAGCGCCTCGAAGGCAATCACGGCCCCCACGGCCACCCCGGCCATCATCCCCTTCTCCTTCGACCCGGTCGACACGCTCAGGATCACGAACATGAGGATCAGGGTCAACAGGATCTCCATGACGAACGACTGGCCGGCCGCGCCCGCGGGCAGCGTGGCTCCCAGCGTCGTGCTCTGAGGAAACAAGAAGCACAGTAGCCCGCTGGCCGCGAAAGCGCCCAGACACTGACTGCCGATGTAGGGCAACACCGATTGCCTGGGAAAACGGCGGGCCGCCCAGAAGCCGAGCGTCACTGCCGGATTCAGATGGGCGCCCGACACGTCCCCCACCGCATAAATCATGGCCATCACCACCAGGCCAAACGTGAGAGCTATGCCGACATGCGTGATGTCGCCGTGCGTGGTCTCATTGATGATGATGGCCCCAGTGCCGGCGAACACGAGGGCAAACGTTCCGAAGGCTTCCGCGCAGTAACGTTTCATGGCTCGAATCCCTGCAGGGAGAGGGCGACACGAGCATTGTAGGAAAGAAGAGTGCCGCTGGGCCTTGGGGGAACCGCAGCGGCACACGGGGGGAGAGCCAGCCACGGGTTTCAGCCTGCACGTGGTGTCCGGCCTGGCCGTGCAACACCCCCCACCGCACAGGCTGAAACCCGGGGCTGGCATCGAGTGGTGAATGAGTGAACCTCTAGCCGCCGGTTTTAGCCTGCTCGAGTTACCTGGCTGCCCGCCCGATAAGCACCCGATACAGGCTAAAACCGGCGGCTACGAGATTGCCGCCCTCCACACGCATACGGCGCTTGGCTGCTGCCTCGATTCCTGCGAGTCACCCACCACGGGCAGAGCCCAGGGCCATGTTCCCGGCCAGCAACCGGGAGTGTGAAAGAGCGTTGCCACTCACGCACCGAAGAACATTATGCCCGGCGTCCGCCGAGCTGCAATTCGCAAAAAGCGACAATGATATCCCAGTTAACGACAAAGGCAGGAATGCCTGAGCGGGCTAGTCATCGTCGTTCCAGCCGTCGACGATCAGGCGCAGCCGGATGCGGGCAAACTGCTCTAGCACCTGCTTCACTTCCTCGACGGTCGTGCCGCTGCCCTGCGCGATGCGGCAACGACGCTGACTGTCGACGATGTCTGGGCGGAGACGCTCGGCAGGCGTCATGGCCTCCAGCATTGCCAGCACACGGGACAAGGACTGCTGCGGCGCCTGGCCCGGCAACAGCTCGCGTAGCGCGGGAAAGTAACGCAGCAGCCGGCTGATGCCGGCGGGCAGCGCCTGGCGAAGCTGGTCACGCAGGTCGCTCAGATCGGTGATCCTGGGCTGTTGCTGGATGGAGAGTGAGCCCGCAGGCATCATGCCCAGGGCCCATTTGACCCTTTGCCACATGCTGAGCTGGCCCATGTAACGCATCAGGCCGCGGACCTGCTCGAACTCGACAAGAAACTGTCTGATTGCCAGTGACGTGTTGCCGCTGCCGCGACCGATCCGCGCCAGGCGTTGATCGTCGATGAGGTCGGGCTGCTCTCGCTCGCCCGGGGTCATCGCGTCGATCATGCCGCGCACGCGCCGCAGCTCATTGGCGGGGTCGGCCGTTTCGCAGCACAGGTTGCCGAAACCGGGCATGTTCGCGAGGAATTCCTCCAGCCCGCCCAGCTTGGCCAGGTGCTCGAACTGCTTCCGGAAGTCGTCAAGGTTGAAACTGGATGACATGTCGGCCATCAAACTCCCTCGCGCCTGTGAATCCCACGCGCCATGGGACAGGCAATCGACCGAAAATCGCTGCCCTAGCGGCGCGGGCGAAGCAGGCGCTTGCGTGCCCGCTCCAAACACTCTTTCAGGATCTCTTCGTCCTGACTCTCGAAGAGCTTGATCAGCGGCCTGAGACTCTCCGGGTCTTCCAGGCTGGCTTTCTTGACGAGCGGCAACAGGGCCTGGGTGGCCATATCGTCGGGCCGAGCGTTCAAATAACGCGACAACACGTCGACTGCCTCGACGAACTTACCTTGCACGATCAGCACCCGCCCCTTCGTACGCAGCGCCTCCAGTGAATCGGGCTGGTACGTCAGGGCCAGCTCGACCAGATCGCGTGCTTCCTTGAGCCTGTCCTGTTCCAGTGCGTGATCGGTGGCCAGCAGGAAGGCGGGAACCGATTGTTCGAGCATGAGGCGGCGGGCCTGATGCTCGCGCAGGTACTCGTTGTGTTCGTGCTCGATCTGCCGCCGGGCCGAATAGTTGACCACGACACTGACGCAGACGACGGCTGCCAGCAGGACCAGCCCGACGCCGGCAGCCAGCGAGACGCCGCGATTGCGCCGGAGGATCTTGACGAGCGTCTCCCAGAGTGAATCGTCCTTGGCGCTGACGGCATGGCCTTCGAGAAACAGTTCGAGGTCGCGGCGAAACCCCTCGACCGTCTGATAGCGAGCCGCCGGATCACGGGCCAGCGCCTTCATGGCGATGGCGGATAGCTCGGCGGGAATCTGCCCGGCGCGGGCACGCTCGGGCTGCAAGCGCTCGGGCGGCACGATCTCCCCCTTGAGCACACGCACCAGCACGGCGCGAAAGCCGCCGCTCGGATCCACGGGGGGCTGCCAGGTCAAGATCTCGTAGAGGATGGCGCCCAAGGCATAGATATCGCTGCGGCGATCGACGGCGCCGATCTGCCCTCTGGCCTGCTCGGGCGGCATGTAAGCCAGGGTGCCGACAATCGTGCCGTCGACGGTGGCACCAGGATCGTGCAGGGCCGCCGCATCCGACGCGGCGGGCGGGCCGGGACGATTGCCCGCCGCTTGCCCATCGATTACCTTGGCCAGCCCCCAGTCCATCACATAAACCTGGCCGAAGTCGCCGACCATGATGTTGGCCGGCTTGAGGTCGCGATGCACCACGCCGTGGGAATGAGCGTAGGCCACCGCGTGGCATACGCTCACCAGCGCGTTGATCAGTTGTACCAGCGAGCGAACCGGTTCTTGCGGGCTCGCCTTGCGCTGCAGCTCGACGATCTGGGCCAGGCTCTGCCCCTTCACCAGCTTCATCGAGAAGTACAGCCGGTTCTGCGCGTCGACGCCAAAATCGTGGATGGGCACGATGTTCGGATGTTCGAGCTGCCCGGCGATCTGGGCTTCTTCGATGAAGCGCGCCTTCTTCTTCGCATCGTTGGGATGGAGCAGATACTTGACGGCAATATCGCGGCGGATGTCGACATCGATCACGCGCAGAATGGCGCCCATGCCGCCCCGCCCCAGCTCGCTGATGACTTGATAGCGGCCGTGGCCGTGGCCATGGGGTTGCTGCGCCGGGCGGTGCAGCAGGCTCACGCCGCCTCGATAACCCAGCCGGATCAGGTTGCTCGAGATGCCCGGGATGATGCTGACCGCTGTGCCATTGCGCTCGGCTCCGGGCGAAGGAACCGGTATCACCTGGTGACACAGGGGACACCGGGCATACTGGCCTTCCTTCACCTGGAGCCGGATCGAACAGTGCGGGCAGCGAAAAAGGACCATGATCGCTTCAGGCAGGTTGTGACCTGGAAGCCTCGTTACTTGCTCGGGAAGGAGCCGCCAAACGAGCTACCGAAGCCATCGAACGGCGACGACTCGGCCGGTTTGCCGCCAGCCAGGGTGCTGTTGCCTTGCTTGTACACCATCACGAGGCGTGCTTCGCGCCCGTCGTTGACGGGCACCTTCGTGATCTGCGTCTGGTTGGCCTTCTTGAGTTCAACCCAGGTCTGGTAGGGAACGCGCATGATGAGCTTGCCGGAATCGATGGCGGCAATCTGCCCGGTGCCGGTGCCGGCGGCAACCCACTTGACCTCTTGCCCGGTCAGACGTTGCTGGCCGAGCGTGACGTGAATCCACTGCCCGACTTGCAGTTCCTCGCGCGTCATCGGAAAGCCGACCAGCTTGGAATCGCCGTGCAGCTTCTTGAGCTCCTCGGCCGTGGGCTGCTTGGCTTTGCCATCCGCTCCGTAAACGGTGGGCGTCTGCATCGTGCGGATCTTGGCGCCATCCGAGAGCACGAGTTCGAAGTCGCGGTAGGCGGTAACATAACGATGCGTGGCCAGGAACTGTTGCTGCTTGGCGAGGGCAGCCCGGTAGGCCTGCATCTGGCGATTCACCGCGGCACGATAGGCTTGCATCTGCCGGTTGTAATTCGAGCGATACCGTTGCGCGGGCGAGGAACGGCCATACCGCCCATACGATCGACCTCGAGAATACGACCGGCCTCGATAGGACCGACTGCGAGACGAACGATAGCGTCGGGTGGCAGCTTCGGCTCGATTCGCCAGCCCGAGATCGGCCATCTCGAAGAGGAACAAGCTGGCCAGGGCCAGCAGCGACACGCGCGTCCAGGTGGTGTTCATGATGGTTCTTTCCAAGGGGGGATGGAGGGTGTGAAACAATGCCCCTTCTCTGTTCAGCGTGCTGCGGGAGGAGATGCTCCCGCCACCAGAACAGGTGCCGCCGTACACAATGCGCTGATGGCGGGATATAAATCTCCAACTCCGGGCAGTGCATTTGACGTGCCAAGGATCTTTATTCACTCTGAAGCGGACTTTCCTGCAGATACTGACCAAGATGCAGCTCCTTCCAACCTTGAAGTGGGGAGACTCTGGACCGGGCCATGGGAAATATTTCCCCTCGGACTGTGAACGATCACGTCATCAGGTGTGGCCCGGATTGTCCCGGCATTCTGCTATACTGACACCATGAACCTGGTCTTCGACTACGATGTGGCGGTGGTGGGCGCGGGGCATGCGGGCTGCGAAGCGGCCCTCGCTGCCGCCCGCATGGGGCTGCGCACCGTCCTCCTCACCATGAATGCCGACACCGTCGCCGCCATGTCGTGCAACCCGGCCATCGGCGGCGTTGCCAAAGGGCAGATCGTCCGCGAGATCGATGCCCTCGGCGGCGAAATGGCCCGCATCATCGACGCCTCCGGCATCCAGTTTCGCATGCTCAACCGCACCAAGGGGCCCGCCATGCACTCGCCGCGGGCCCAGGCCGACAAGAAGCTCTACCAGTTCTCGATGAAACACAGCGTCGAGGCGTGCGCGAACTTGACCTTGCGGCAAGAGATTGTCGAAGGAATCGAGATCGCCGCTTCCATCGTCAGCGGCATCAAATGTCGCGGCGACACGCTTTACCGTGCCCGGGCCGTCATCCTCACCACGGGCACCTTTCTGAAGGCGCTCATGCACATGGGCGAAGCCAGGACGCGCGGCGGCCGCGCCGGCGACCAGTCGGCCGAGTCGCTCAGCGACAGCCTGACGGGCTGCGGCTTTGAACTGGCCCGCTTCAAGACCGGCACTCCCTGCCGCCTCAATGGCCGCACCATCGATTACGCGAAGACCGAACGGCAGCCCGGCGACAGCGACCCGCGCGGCTTCTCCTTTGCCACCGACAAGATCGACCAGCCCCAGCTCGATTGCTTCATCACTTACACGAACGAACAGGTGCACGAGCTGATCCGGGCCAATCTCGAGCGGGCTCCGATGTACTCCGGGCAGATCCAAAGCCGCGGCCCGCGCTATTGCCCCTCCATCGAGGATAAAGTCGTTCGATTTGCCGACAAGGATCGGCACCAAATCTTCCTCGAGCCCGAGGGCCGCAACACCCTGGAAGTCTACTGCAATGGAATCAGCACCAGCCTGCCCAACGATGTGCAGCAGGCGATGCTGCAGCACATCCCTGGCCTGGAAAACGCGGAGATCCTGCGCTGGGGCTACGCGGTGGAATACGATTAC
Source organism: Gemmataceae bacterium (assembly GCA_050248575.1). GTDB lineage: Bacteria > Planctomycetota > Planctomycetia > Gemmatales > Gemmataceae > JBFWSD01. The sequence goes on along the minus strand of JBFWSD010000014.1, from coordinate 8,011 downwards.
GCGCCCCCCACGCAGCTCTTGCCCACGCTCGAGACCAAGCGCGTTGGCGGGCTCTATTTTGCCGGGCAGATCAACGGCACCACGGGCTACGAGGAAGCCGCGGCCCAGGGACTGCTGGCCGGCATCAATGCGGCCCTCAAGATCAAGAACGAACCGCCCCTCATCCTCGATCGCAGCCAGGCTTACATCGGCGTGCTCATCGACGACCTGGTCACCAAGGGGGTCGACGAGCCCTACCGCATGTTCACCTCGCGGGCCGAGTATCGCCTTCTCCTGCGGCACGACAACGCCGACCGCCGCCTCACAACGCTGGGCCGTCGTGTCGGCCTGGTCAAGGATGATGCATGGAGTCGGCTGCAGGCGAAGGAAGAGGCCATTACCCGCATGCTGGAAGCCTTGCGCCGTCATCGGCGCGATCAGGACACGCTGGAACGCTGGCTGCGCCGACCCGAGATGACCTGGACTGCCCTCTGCGAACTCGAGCCCGCCCTGCGGGCCATCGACGCGCCCGCCGCGGCCATCGAACAGGTCGAGCTGGAAACCAAGTACGCGGGCTACATCGAACGGCAATCCCAGCAAATCGAACGCTTCCATCGCCTGGAATCGAAGCCGATCCCGGCGCATTTCGATTTCCAGGCCGTACCACAGTTGCGGATGGAAGCGCGAGAGAAGCTGGCGCGAGTGCGGCCCGCCTCGATCGGCCAGGCCAGCCGCATCAGCGGCATCAGCCCGAGCGACCTGGCGGTGCTTCTCATCTACCTCGAAGGGCGCCAATCCACCTGCCTCTGACAGCGGGCCGCCGTTCATGATCGTTGGACGGCGCTCGGCACAGTGCAGGATAACCAACCACAGAGAACAGAGAGAGTTTTTAACCATCGGTCGGGCTGAAAACCTGCCCCACGGCCGAAGCAGTGCCCCGTTTGCGCAATGAAGGCCCTTGTCGCGTTTCTCTTAGCCATTGCGGAATTTTGACTTGCGCCTTTTCACCGGCTCTACGAGGCAAAAAGTGCGCAAACAAACGCCCCAAGTAGCGATGGCCACACGACTTTGGAATCTGGTTGTGACACGGAGCGACACTCGCAACCTATACATAGAGCACACCCTTCGCGGAACGATACGCGCAGCGGGCTAATTTCCCATTATTCTGCGCCGGGCCGGGGAAAAGTACGTGTCAGGTTTGTCTGTCCGAGAACGGACTGCTTGCACACTTCGCTTGCACAACGAAGCCTGTTGTGGTAGTCGCCTCATATCCTTGAGGCGCTGAGACTTAAGGCGAAAAGTCGCCGAATCGCAAGTGTGCAAGCCCCCGGGTCGTGGCCCGCATGCTCATGCCGTAACTGCTGACTCCCATAAGACTTTTGTTGCCGACACGGATTCGGCAGCGCCCGGCAATGGCACTCTTTCTATCACATCGACGTTCATCACTCGCACGGTGCGGGAACGCAGCTTGTCTGTCCGTGGGACCACGAATCGACACGAAGTCACACGTACTTTTCCCCGGCCCGGCGCAGCTCGGCAGACACCGTCGCGCGCGAAGGACCGAAGGCTGGGTTGCGCCCCTCGCCGAAATACCTTTGCCACTTCCACAAATCGGCCCGGGATTTCATCTACCTATTTTTTGGAATCTGGTTGTGACACGGAGCGACATTCGCAACCTATACACGGACCACACCCCTTCGCGGCACGCTCACGATACGCGCAGCGGGCTAATTTCCCATTATTCTGCGCCGGGCCGGGGACAAGTACGTGTCAGGTTTGTCTGTCTCATGGGGTGGCAGGGCACTTCAGTTCAACTCTTCCACACACCTAGGATTCTCATTCCGCGCGTTGTTCACCAGCGTGCTGACCGGGTGCGCCGTCAGATCATTCTTGCTGTAGGGCCGCAAGAGCTCCTGCAACGCGGGCGGCTTGGCCGCAGGGTTCAGCCACGCCTCGTACTCAGCCGGCGGCAGGATCACCGGCATCCGATCGTGCAAGGGCTGCATCACCTCGTTGGCCTCCGTGGTCAAGATCGAGCACGATTCCACGATCTCGCCGTCGGCCGCCGTCCAGTGCTCCCACAGGCCCGCGAAGGCGAACGGGTCGTCGCTCTTCAGATGAATGAAGAAGGGCTGCTTGTGCTTGGCGTCGAGTTTTTGCCATTCGTAGAAGCCGTCGGCGGCGATGAGGCAACGCCGTTGCTTGAAGGCGGAGCGGAAAGCGGGCTTGGTGGCGGCCGACTCGGCGCGGGCGTTGATCAGCTTGTAGCCGATCTTCAGGTCGTCGGCCCAGGAAGGGACGAGGCCCCAGCGCAGCCGCACCAGTTCGCGGCCGGGCTGCGCGTGCTTGAGCCGCACGGCCGCCACCTGCTGCGTGGGCGCGATGTTGAAACGCGGCTCCAGGAGCGGCAACGGATCGACCTCGAAGTGCTCGGCGATCTTCGCCGCCGGAGCCCGCATCGTGTAGCGTCCGCACATGGTCACCTCCGCTGATGATGATAGCAGCCCGTGTGCCGGGGCGGCAGAGATTCAACCCGTGGAAGGGCCAACTCGCCTGGTACAATGTCCCGAGCTTCTCGGCACCTGGAGACCGAACATGCACGGCTTGCTACTGGTGTGTGGAATGATGGCGGCGCTGGCCGAGGCGGAGCAGGCCCGCGTGGTTGCCCGGCTGCGCGACTTCGAAGAAGAACGCAGCGGGCCGCTGGCCCCCATCAAGTTTCACGGCTGGCCCGCCGAACAACAAGAAAACGCCGGCAAGTTCAGCCAGCTCGCGATCGTTCGCGACGATGCCTTCGGCAAGCAATGCGGCAAGCTGACCATCGACAAGACCTTTCCCTGGGGCGGGCGTTCCGAATACCGTGCCCTCACCATCGGGCCCGACTATCTGCCCCCGGAGGCCGACGCCGTGCGGCTGCGCGTCAAGGTCGTGGCGGGCAGCTTCCGCCTGGCGGTGGGCAGCCCGACGGTTTACTTCGGCCACAGCGACGTGCTGACTGCCGCTGTGGAGGTGACGGCCAAACAGGAACCCGCCTGGCAGATCGTCGAGTTCTCGCTCAACCATGACCTCACGCGAAACTTTCGCCGTGCCCGTTTCGGCCGGGCCGCGCCGGTCATCCACTACACGCGCTGGATCCAGGAACCTCTCTATCTTTACGTGGTCAAGCCTTCGCAGGGCACGCTGTTGCTCGACGAGGTGGAGCTGGTCGCGCGCGGCGAGGGCCGCCCCTTCGTGCAACCGGCCGACGATCAGATCGAACGCGTCGCATTGATTGCCGACTTCGAACAGCCCGCTGACCTGTCGCGGACCTTCACGTTCTTCCAGGAGCCAATCGACCTGGACAAGCCGCCTCATCTGGTCCGAGAGGGCTGGCTGCCCCCCACACTGGCCCGCGCCGCACAGGGCCAGACGGGCAAGTTCTCCTGGCAGATCGAACAGAAGGGGACGGAAGAAGTTGCCTTCGCGGGCATCATGGCGACTGGCCCGCCGCGCGCCAATGCCTTCGCACTGTCGGTCAAAGGCACCCATCCACAGGCGGGCCACAACGTCGTCCTCGACTTCCTCGTTTACGTGGCCCCGCCCGCGCAACGCGACAAGTTTCCCTGGAAGGACTTTGCGCCGCCGGCCCGCTGGCAGAAAGACCCGCGTGCCTTCACCTATTATCTCGACCAGGAACGGACGCGCGGGCCAAGCTACGGCTTCTATCACCTCCGCCGCACCATTCCGAACGGCACGTGGACCACGCTGGTGCTCCCCTTCCCCGATTTCATCTGCGCCTACGGGCAGGGTGACTGCGCGGCCATGTTCGGCAGGCAACTGCCGCTGGCAGGCGAGTCGATCATGGCCCTTGGCCTGGTGTCGCCCTACGGGCAACGCGCGGCCGCCACGACCATCCTCATCGATGCTATCTCCTTCGTGAAAATACCGGGGACGCCGGACGAGCTGCGCTCGTTCTGGCAACCGGCCCGCAAAGCCGATGGCCGGTAGCCCGGACTCGTACAATATCCCCTCTTGCCCCATGAATCCTGTTCCCGGAGGCCCTCATGCTTCGCTTGACCTCGAGCTTCCTACTGGTGCTGCTGTGCGTCGGCCTGGCGCCCGCCGCCGAGCGCGATCACGACATCACGGTCGACGACTACTTCACACAAGTGACCCTGCTGGGCAGCGCGATCAGCCCGGATGGCAAGATGGTGGCCTATGTCGATGCCCGCTGGCAAGAATCGACCAACGACCGCAAGTCCGACCTGTGGCTGGCCGTCACCGCCACGGGCAACTACGTTCGCCTCACCGGCGACCGCGCCAACGATCGCGTCCCGCAGTGGGGGCCCGACAGCCACACCATTTACTTCCTGGGCAACCGCAAGCGCGAAGGGGAGAAGGCTCCCTACGACGGCAAGACCCAGGTCTGGCGCATTCGCATCGACGGCAGCCATTTCGAGCCCGTCACCCGCGTCGACGGCGGCATCGGGCAGTTTGCCCTCTCGCGCGACGGCAAGTTCCTCTTCTACACCACCGAATACAGCGACGTCACCTCGGACTGGAAAGACCTGAAGAAGAAGTTCGACCAGATCGAGTACGGCCACGGCGTGCCCAAGCTCAACCGCGTCTGGAAACTCGACCTGAAATCATGGCGCGTGGAGAAGGTCGTCGACGACAAGCGGCACATTCACGACCTGGCCGTCTCCCCCGACGGGCACAAGCTGGCCATGATCACCACCCCCGACGAGACGGTGGTCAGCTTCGAAGGGCAATCGCGCGTCGACGTCTGCGACCTCGAGACGGGCAAGATCGCCACGGTCCCCGATCAGCTCTTCCGCAAGGACGCTCCTTCCCCCTATGGCTGGCTCGAACACATGGCCTGGTCCCCCGATGCCAAGAACCTGGCCTTCGGCATCGCCTTCGATGCGTTTCCGTGCATGATCTGCGTGGCCGATTGCTCGGGCGCGACGCCGAGGGCCAGCCTGGTCAAGCGGCCCGAGGGGGTTTCGATCAAGGGCTACGGCAGCCCGCTCGGCTGGCGCGATGCGTCCACGCTTTGCTTCATGGGCGATGAGCAAGCCCGTACGCGCATCTATGCTGCCGACCTAAAAGGTGGCTTCGACGTGCTGACCCCGGGCGACGTCGTTGTCGAAGGCTTCAGCTTCGACGCCAAGGGACAGAACGCTGCCATGATTTTGGCCACGCCGACCGCGCTGTCCGACGTCTATGTCCTGCAAAAAGGTTCGAAGACGCCGCGCCGGCTCACACTCGTCAATCCGCAGGCCGAGACCTGGAAGCTGCCCCAGATGTCGCTCGTCTCCTGGAAAGGGGCCAACGGCGACATGGTCGAGGGCATCCTCGAGCTGCCACCCGACTACAAGAAGGGACAGAAGCTGCCCTTGATTGTCGAGATCCACGGCGGGCCCACCACCATGGTCGGTTTCGGCATGCAGTTCTGGATCTACGGCCGCACGCTCATGCCCGCCAAGGGCTACGCTCTCTTGTCGCCCAACTATCGCGGCTCCACGGGCTACGGCGACAAGTTCCTCACCGACCTGGTCGGCCGCGAGAACGATATCGAGGTCACCGATATCCTGGCCGGCGTCGATTACCTGATCGAGCAGGGCATCGCCGATCCCGACCGCATGGGTGTGATGGGCTGGTCCAACGGCGGCTACCTGACCAACTGCATCCTGACCAAGACCACCCGATTCAAGGCGGCCTCCTCGGGCGCGGGCATCGTCGATTCGGTCATGGAGTTCGGCGGCAACGACGAGCCCGCTTACCCGCTCGTCTTCAACAAGGGCTTCCCCTGGACCACGCCGGAGATCTATCACCGCTCGTCGGCGACCTATCAGCTCGACAAGATCCGCACGCCGACACTGATCCACGTGGGGGGCAATGACGAGCGCTGCCCGCCGCCCCAGAGCCGCTTCCTGCACCGCGTACTCAAGGAATACCTCAAGGTGCCCACCGAACTGCTGGTCTACCCGGGCGAGCCCCACGGGCTCACCAAGTACAAGAACCGCAAGGCCAAGATGGAATGGGACCTGGCGTGGTTTGAGAAGTACATCAAATAGCTGTTAGCTGCAGCAATCAGCAATCAGCAATCAGCTTTCAGCAATCAGCTCTTGACGGTCAGGAAGCAGCAATCGGCCAAGTCGCAGATTTCGGCGCGAATGAAGCTGATAGCTGATTGCCGATTGCTGAATGATTGCTGAATGCTACTTCTTCACCAGCCTGGTCAGCTCGGTCTTGTCCTTGAGCCATTCGGCGTAGGCTTCCTTGGCCGGGGGGAAGGCGAAGACGGTGGCGTAGGTGACCTCGATGCCGCCCTGGATGGGGGTGCGGCCTCCTTCGTTGGGGTTGGGCATGGCGGCGGCCCGGTCGAGGACCTTCTGAGCCCGCCCGGGCAGATCGGCCGCGTTCTGGTTGTCGATGACCTGCCGCGCGTCTTTGTGCAACTCTTCGTAAACCCGCGTCATGTCCGTGACCGCCAATTCGAGGGCCGCTGCATCGGTCCGCCAGGTCTGATGTTTCTTGCCCGCGGGCGTCTTGCTCCAGTCTTCCGCATACTCCTTGGGCGCCGACAGGGCATCGAGGTTCTTGCGGATGCGCCGCAGATCGGTCTCCACCTTGGCCTCGCCGGGCGGCGTGATCTTGTTCAGCTCCGCCTCGTAGTCGCGATAGGCCAGCAGCTCCTTCTTGTGCCGGTTGACCTTGTCTTGCTTCTCCTGGGGCAAGTCGTCGAAGTCCTCGTGGCCGATGAAGCTCTCGACCTCGACGATCTGTGCTTGCACGTCGCCCGCCCCCGTCAACGGGCTGCTCGCCTCATCCACCCGGCGAAAATAGGCATCGATCCGCTCGTCGAGCGAGCCCTGCCCCTTGAACAGCGAGATCGACGCCCCGACCAGAGCCAGCACACCCACGATACCCACAATCGGTCCGGTCTTGCTCGACATCACATTCTCCGCAGCGGTCAGTGGCCAGTGACCACTGCTTAAGGTTTTGCCAGCTTGGCGAAGGGTCCGAGTTCCTCGTGGATTTTTTGCCAGCGTTGCAGGACTTCGTCGACCTTGTCGATGCCCAGCAGGGTAGCGTAAGTGACCCATTTCGAGCCAGGGATGGTCTTGCCCAGGTCGTTTTCGCGGTCGGGCAAGGGCTCGGCATCTTCGACGACTTTCTTGGCGCGCTGGGGCAAGTTGGCGGCCCGGCGCTCGTCGAGAACCTTCTGGCCTTCGTCGATGACCTTCTTGTAACCGATGATGACCCGGTCCATCTCGCGGCGGATGGCGCCGATGTCGTTGAGATACATGCTGCGGCGGCGGCCCGCGGCGGTCTGGGCAAAGTCCGCCTCGTACTGTTCCGGAATCTCGATCGCCTCCAGCTCTTTCTTGATCTGGCCCAGCTGCTCCTCGCTGCGCACCTCGGCCGGGCTGGTGATCTGGTCGAGCCGCTGCTCGAAGTTCAGATACTCTTTCAGTTCCTCCAGACGCTTCTTCACATACGCTTGCTGATCGGCGTCGAGCTTGTCGAACTGCGGATCGCGGGTGAAGCCAGTGAGGTCGCTGACCTTGGTGCGGGCCTGGGTGAATTGCTGCTCGATGGGCTTGTTCTGCTCGCGTTCGCGATAGCGGCCCACCTCGCGGGCCAGCTCGCTCTGCTCGGGCACGCCGGGCCGATAGAGGATCAGCAAGGCGCCCAGCGCCACCATGCACGCAACGCCACCCAGAGCGGCCGTCACCGTGAGGAAGAGTCGCCAGCCCGCTTGCCCGCGGCGGGTGCGGAAAGTACGGGCATGCTCGAAGGCCTGCCGAAACAGCTCGGCCACGCCATAGGGCTCGCGGGGCTGCGCCTGCACATCAACCAGCGCGGGCCGCTTCACCGCCGTCGCCCACAAGTGCAAGTGAATGGTGCCGAAGGGCGTATGACTCTGGCCGCCGCGTTCGAGGAACGTGCGAAAACGCTGCCCCACGCGCTGCTTGCGTTCTTCGATGCGATCCAGCCAGGCGGCGTGGCCATCCTCGGGCTGCGCCAGCAAATCGCATTTGGT
>JBFWSD010000013.1:0-17837 GCA_050248575.1 Gemmataceae bacterium | reverse complement strand
CGAAGCGCCTGTCGCCGCCAGCGAGCCGACACCGACCGATTCCGCCAGTGCATCTCCGGAACAGCCCGCGCCCGAACCGCAGGCGGAGTCGTCGGACCAAGATACGACGGCGGAAAAAGAAGCTGCCCCCGATCAGGGAACGTGACCCTCTGCTTGCAAATCTGCCCTGTTCGCCTATCGTATCCTTGGCGTTCCGTCCGATATAATGCAGGAGAGGCATCACCGCCCTGTCACGAGGCAGTCCCATGGCGAAAGCGGCCGGCAAAGCACGGAAGAAACTACCAAAGGAGCTCGCCGTCATCCGGGCCGATAACTGCACGGGCTGCGAAGCCTGCATCGAGGTCTGCCCGGTCGACTGCATCTACAAGGTCCCGGGCGAGGACCTGCCCTCCTTGCAATCCTTCTGCGACATCGATCTCGAGCGTTGCATCGGCTGCAAGCTGTGCGAACGCTGGTGCCCCTGGGATGCCATCGACATGGTCGGCGTGAAGGGGGTCGTGGACGCCGTCGCCGCCAAGGGCGGGCCGCCCGAGTACGTCGAAAAGAACGGCCCGCGCCTGGTGGCCACCGCCGAAGCGCTCGTCTCACTGACCGATCAGAAATAACGGCGCAACAGTACAACGCTATCCATAGTCGCACCCTTTCAGGGCTGCGCTGGGTTCTTCGCATCCCGGGCGGCGCCGAAGGACACTTCCTCATCGAAAGTCCTTCGGCTCTGCCCCGGGCTGTTTTGTTCCAGCACTAGGCGGGCCTGGGTCCTTCCAGGAAGGCACGCACGCCATCGTCCGCGTTGCTGCCGCGCGTGAGTTGCTGGAAGACGGCGGCCAGTGTGCCTTGCGGGCTGCCCGCCAGCAGCTTGCTGGTCTCGTCGTCGGCCACCACCGTGCCCTTGTCGATGACGATGACCCGGCTACACAGCCGCTCGATCACTTCGAGGATGTGGGAGCAGAACAGGATGGTGCGGCCCCGCGCCAGCAGTTCGGCCAGAATCTGCCGGAAGGTGAGCACCGAGTTGACGTCGAGGCCGTTGAGGGGCTCGTCCAGCAACAGCACCTCGGGATCGTGCAGCAGGCTGCCGATCAGCAACACTTTTTGTTTTTGCCCCTTGGAGAGGGTCTCGATCTGGCGGTCGGCCAGCTCGGTGATCTCGAAAGCCTTGAGGAGTTGCCCGATGCGCTCGGCGGCGTGGCTGCGCTCCAGATGATAGAGTTCGGCGACCAGCGACAGATGTTCGTGCGGCGTGAGCGTGGCATAGAGGGCCGCGCTCTCCGGCACGTAGCCCAGCCGCCGCTTCACTTCCAGGGGCCGTTCGCGCAGATCGAAGCCCGCGATACGGACGCTGCCCTCGGTGGGCTGCAGCAGCCCGGCCATGATCTTGACCGTGGTGGATTTGCCCGCCCCGTTGGGCCCGAGGTAGCCGCACGCGGTGCCGGGCTCGACGCGAAAGCTGACGTCGGCCACCGCCGCCGCGTCGTCGAACCGTTTCACCAGGTGGGAGACTTCGATCATGGGCTGTTCTCATGTCGGTCTGTCATTGCGGAACGGTCTTGCGGGCTCATTGCTCCACGTACGAGTCGAACACGCGAACTTTCTTCCAGTTGCCCTTGTTCTCCTCGATGAACTGGTTGTGCAGCGGGGCCTCCTGGTAATGGTCGTGGGCCGCCTTGTTCTTGAAGACCAGGTGCAGGCCGACGTCCCAGTCGCGCTGGTTCACGTCGCGGTCCAGGTCGTCGCACAAGACGCCGGCGGAAAAGAAAACCGTGCCCGGGTGGGTGGACAGGTATTTTTTGCACGCCGTTACCAGCCTGGTCCTGGCCTCGGCGGAGTTGTCCTGCAAGGCGAAGAAGACATTGTGAGCGAGCATCTTGTTGGCCACGCGGTTGCCTCCTTGGTGAAAATGGGACAGAGTTCAACCAAACGACCGGGCCAGCACCTCGGGCTCTTCCCGGCCAAAAGTGTGGCTGCGGCCCGTCTTCAAGTTGTGGAACACGACCACCGCCGGGCTGAACAGCTTCGGGTCGATCTTGTAGAAGTCGTGCTCGTAACGCTCGAACAGCTCGGCAAAGGGGGCGCCGTGATCCGGCGACGCCGACGACGGCACCTGCGGGCCGATCCGCTCCAGCTCCGCATCCTCGGCACGGACCCACAGGACCACGCGGCCCGCGTACAGGATCGCGTCGTTGGTGCGGCCGATGGCGCCGATCTCATCCGCCGCCACCGGCGGCAACGGGGCGATGCCCCAGCCCGTCTGGACCTGCTTCAGATCGAACTTCAACTCGTGCAGCTTGTGCAGGGCCGTCTCCACCGAACGCGCCACCACCTGAAGACTCCCCGCCTGGCTGGCGGCCGGGGCCACCAGCAACGTCAGCTTCTCGGGTGCAAGCTTCAGCTTCTCGCACAGATAGATGATGGCCCCGGCGTCGGGGAGCTTGCGCGATTCCAGCACGCCGACAGCCACGGGGGGCGCTTCCTTGCCCGGGATATGGGCGAACAGTTCTTCTCCCGCATAGGCGGCGCGCATCGGGCCGGAGCCCATGGCGAAGAACTTGCCCGCCGAGACCTGCCAGCCCGCATATTGCGAGGCCATGCAGGCCAGCACGGGCTGATCGGTGGCCACCTGCACGAAGGGACGCAGCTGCCCGGCGAGCGTGCCCGGCACGAGGGCAACTTCTGCCAGCCCGGCCAGGCAGACGCGGGCAAGAACCAGCCCGGCGGCCTGGCCCCCTTCGGCCTGCACACCGAGATCGAGCACGCGCGCCCCGCCGATCGGCGTCACGTTGACACGCAGCGTGGCCGCGTTCTTTTCAACGTCATCGGCGATGGCCCAGGCACGTTCGTTGAGAGTGAGACCGGCGGTCACAACAGGCTCCTGTCCGGGCCGGCGAGGCAGTGCCGCGCGGCAGTGCGGTCCTCATCAAGGTCGGGACCGAGTGATCAACACAAGCAAAGCCACTCTATCAATCAGGCCCCGTCGTTGCCAGCAATGGGCGGCCGCGGCGCCAGGCAGTTCTTGTATGATAAACGGGCATGGACGACATCCCGCTGCACCAGGCACTTTATGGCGGTCACGCTGCCGGCGGCTACCGATTCCTGGGCCAGTCCCTCGATTTCAAGGAAGAGTGGCTGCCCGTTGCCGAACAGCTCTGCACCGGTTTCGGCGAGCGGCCGGCCGGGATTCTGTGCCCGTCAGCGCTGTTCGCGCAGCCCTTCGACAAGCAGCATGTGGCCGTGGTGCAGGTGGCCGACCAGGGGCAGGACGATGCGGGCCGCCCCGGGGCACTCGCCTTCCGCCTGCTCATCGTCCGCCGCGACGATTACGTCAACTGGATCGGCGATCCCTTTGAGCTGTCGGATCGCTTCCCGCCCGACTGGAACGCGCGCGGGCAACTCGACACGCTCTACTGGGCACGCGCGGCGGTGCCCAATCGCACCGTCCAGGAAATCGAGAAGGTGTTGAAGCGGTCGGACGGCCCGGTTTTGCTCGGGGCCGTGCAAGCCTTGATCGACGGGGGCAAGATGGTCTTCGAACGGAGCGAACCCGACACGACCATGATGCGCAGTCTGTGGTTGTTGTTGCCGACCAGCACGCGGAGCGCGGTGTGGCCCGCCAGCTTCGCGTTTGGCGGGCAGCTCGACTTCGACGCGGTGATCGTGCCCCGCGCCGGCGAGGGTTTCGAGAAGCACATGACCGAGGAGCAGGCGGCCGATTACCCGAGCGGGCGTTACGAGCTCAGCTTGCAAACCGCGGTCGAGTCGGCGGACCAGGACTGGCTCGATCAGCTCTTGGCGCGGCGGAGCCGGGCCCAGACCTGGCAACTCGGCCTGGTCCTGCTGGTCGTCATGCTGGTGGCGGTGCTGGTATCGAACCTGGCCCAGCCAAGGCAAGAACCCGAGCCAGCACCGGCACGAGACAAGCTCGAGTTGCCCGGCGCGGCCGCTTTTCACGACCTCAATGAGCAAGAGCAGGCCGAACTGCACAGCGCGCTCGGCGAACTGGCCGCGGAACTGAAGATCGAGCCCGTGCCCGCGACGTCGGATGAACTGATGCTGGCGATCGATGAAAAGCTGGGCAGCCCGCTTGCCGGGCGGCAGCCCGCAACTGATGTGCGCGAGGGGCCGCCCTTGCGCCGCCTGCGCGTGCTGCTCTGGAAGAACGGCGTGGCCGACTACAACAACGGTGCCCTCAAGAGCGGCGACCTCGTCGAACGGCTGCGGCAGGAACTCAAACGCCGCGGCGTCTTGCCGCCCGCTGGAAAGGACTCGTGATGGCCGACAAGTCCGCCGAGCGCATCCTGGTCGTCCCGACTGCGCTCTTGCACGAGCTTGGCGTGTTCCAGGGCTTCTGTGCCGACCTCGAGCGTTACTTGCCCGGGCTGCTCGATCCCGCCGCGGGCTCCTATCGCCTGCGCCGCGACATGGAAGAAGATCCCAGCTTCAAGCAGCTCATCCCCTACGTGGTGCTGCGCTGGCAGGACCAGATCTTTCACTACACGCGCGGCAAAGGGGCCACCGAGACGCGCCTGCAAGCCCTGCGTTCCATCGGCGTCGGCGGCCACATCTCCGCCGACGATGCCAATCTCTTCGAGGCCCCTTATCGCGAGGCCCTCTTTCGCGAGGTCAACGAGGAAGTCCACCTGGAAACTGCTTACGAGGAACGCTGCCTCGGCCTCATCAACGACGATGCCACCCCGGTCGGGCAAGTCCACCTCGGCATCGTGCATGTCTTCGAGTTGAAGGAGCCGAAAGTGCGCCGCCGCGAACAGGCGTTGACCCGGTCCGGCTTTGCCCCGCTGGCCGAACTGCGTCAAGAGCGCGGGCAATTCGAAACCTGGAGCCAGTTTGTCCTCGAGGTGCTGTGAATTGTCTTCAATCGGCAAAGAACTCGGCGTATTCCTTCTGGAAGTAATCCAGACCGCGCGAGACGACCCAGGTGTCGAGCCCCATCGACAGCATGCGGCAGCCCAGGCCCACGCAACGCTTCGCATGCTCCGGATCGCGGGGCAGGATGGCCCAGTGAATGCCATTGGCCTGGGCGGCCCGGGCCACCCGTTCGATCGCCTGCCACACCTCGGGATGCTTGATGTCGCCCGGCACGCCCAGCGACTGGCTCAGATCGGCCGGGCCGACAAACAGCAGGTCGACCTGCTTCACGGCGGCGATCCGCTCCACGTCCTCCACGGCCTCCCGGTTCTCGATCTGGATGGCGATGAAAGTTTCCTCGTTGGCCCGCTCGAAGTAGTCGGCGAGCTTCATGGTGCCGAAGCGGCCATCGACGCCGGTGCCGTTGACGCCGCGCTGGCCATGCGGATGGAACTTGGCCCAGCGGACAATGTCTTCGGCTTCCTTGGCCGAGCGGACCTGGGCAGCCATGATGCCGCCGGCCCCGGCCTCGAGCACGCGCATCACCGTGGCGTAATCGGTCGCGGCCAGGCGCACGAAAGAATCAATCCCGCGCGCGCGGGCGGCCAGCGCGGCTTGCTCGAGCTGCGCGATGGAAAGACCGCCGTGCTCCTGATCGAGCCAGACGGCGTCGAAGCGGCCGTGCAGCCCGATCATCTCGATCAGCTTGGGGCTGCACAGCTGCCCGACGCCGATGACGCGGACGACCTTTTGCGCCGCGAGTCTTTCTTTGATGAGCTTGCCCATGATGGTGTCCTCGGTGGCCCTTGGATTGATGTAGGACCTGGGCGGCAATCGCGTAGGGTGTGACGAGCGGAGCGCGGGCGCACCTGGAACCGGTGCGCCCGCGGATCAACAGCTATCTGCACTCAAAATACTCGCTTGCTCCCCGGAGTCGCTGAGCTATACTTCAGCAGTCGTCGGGCTGCCAGCCCGGTGACTGGGCAGTCAAAGATGCTCACTTCATGAACTCGCCAGCAAGAACGCGCGGCGGCGCGGTGGCCGACCTGCGAACCCGATCGTGCTTCGTCGAACCCGCACACCGGGCGGGTCCGTTCCACTCCGTTCCAAGAGAGTGTCTGCACGCGGGAGACAGCGAAGAGCGACGCGCCGGATGACGCGGGCCCGGCCTCGTCACAGCAAGCAGGCACAGGAAAGGTTCCGGTCATGGCCAAGAACATCTTTGTTGGCAATCTCGTCTGGCAGTGCAGTAACAGCGACTTGCTGAACCTCTTTCAAGAATACGGCGCGGTGGCCCATGCCCAGGTCATCACCGATCGGGAGACGGGCCGCTCGCGCGGCTTCGCCTTCGTGGAAATGCAAGACGACAGCGAGGCGCAGCGTGCCATCGACGCCCTCAACGGCGTCCCGTTCCAGGGACGCAATCTGACCGTGAACGAAGCGCGGCCGCGCGAACAAACCGCGGCCGCCCGCCCGCGCGAAGGAGGCTTCCCGCGCCGCTATTGATCGAATGCCTTCCAGGACGGACGCTCTTTGTGCAGACGGACCGAAGCATCTGGCTTTGCTTCGTGAAACGCTGCTTCCCCAGCCCCTCCGGCCACGAGCCTCGCTCGACACCGCGTGCCGTAATGGCCTTCATCTCGTATGGTGATTCAGAGAACCCTCACCGTTGAGAGAGACCCAATGTTCTTCAACTTCATGCCGCGCGAATATCGTTTCTTCGACATGTTCGATGAAGCCACGGCCATCCTCACGCGCGCTTCCAACAAGTTCCTGATCATGCTCACTCAGTTCGACAATTTGACGGAACGCTGCGAGGAGATGAAGCGCGAAGAAAATGCCTGTGACGAGGTCGTGGAAAAGATCATCAAGGCGCTCGACCGCAGTTTCATCACGCCGTTCGACCGCGAAGACATCCACAGCCTGGCAGTCCGCCTCGACGACGTGCTGGATAACATGGAGGAGTCCGCCCACCGTTTCGAAATCTTCCGTGTGGAGAAACCCACGACTTCCGCCGTGGCACTGGCGCGGATCATTCACGAATGCTGTGTGCACATCGAACAGGCCGTGCGGCTGTGTCGCAATCTGAAGGATGTCGAGGAAATCCACAAGAACCTGCTCGAGATCGGCCGGCTGGAAAACGAGGCCGACAGCATCTACCGGGAAACGGATAAATCCTTGTTCGCCAACCCCACCGACCTGTTACAGCTCATCAAGTGGCGCGAACTGTACGGCTGGCTCGAAGAAACCGTGGACGCCTGCAAGGACGTGGCCATGATCATCTCCGAGGTCGTCATCAAGGAGTCGTGAGCCATGACGCACCTGGGAGAGATCTGGAACAACCTGGGCACGATGCCTTACGCGCAGATAAGCTTCGTGATGTGGCTGCTCATCGTGCTGGCCCTGGTCTTCGATTTTCTCAACGGCATGAACGACGCGGCCAACTCGATCGCCACGGTGGTGTCGACGCGCGTGCTCACGCCGTACCAGGCCGTAGCCTGGGCCGCCTTCTTCAACTTCATCGCCTTCGCGTTCTTTCAACTGAAAGTAGCGGAGACCATCGGCAAGGGGATCGTCGATCCGGCTATTGTCGACAACAACATGGTTGCTGGCACGTTGCTGGGCGCCTCGGCCTGGACCTACTTTTGCACCAGCTACGGCTTGCCGATCAGCGTGTCGCATGCACTCATTGGCGGCCTGGTCGGCACGGCACTCGCCAAGGGAGGATTCGCCTATCTGGTCTGGAGCGGCATCATCAAGACGGTGGCCTTCATCGTTCTTGCCCCCTTGCTGGGCATGTTCTTCGGGCTGATCATTGCGGTAGCGACAACGTGGACCTTCCGCCGTTCGACGCCACGGCAAGTCGAGAATTTATTCCGACGCGGTCAGTTGCTCTCTGCGGCTTTTTACGCGCTGGGACACGGCGGCAATGATGCCCAAAAGACCATGGGGATCATCTACGTGCTCTTGCTGGCCAACGGCGCTCTCGGCAGCGACGCTTCAATCCCAACAGAGGTCGTACTCTCCTCGCATCTGGCCATGGGGCTGGGGACGCTGATCGGCGGCTGGACCGTCATCCGTACCCTGGGTCACCGTCTGGTCAAGCTGAGACCCGTCGACGGCTTCTGCGCCGAGAGCGGCGCGGCGGCCACGCTTCTCTTGACCATGTTCGGCGGCATCCCTGCTAGCACCACACACACCGTGACTGGAGCCATCGTCGGCGTCGGGTCCGCACGCTATCGTCTGAGCGCTGTTCGCTGGGGCGTGGCAGGACAGGTCATCTGGGCCTGGCTCCTGACTATTCCGGGATCGGCTGTCGCGGCCGCTGCTTCGGGCTGGCTACTCGCCGGGCTGATCTGACACGCGTCGGCAGTTATCATTGGCCCATCGCTTCGCGAGGCAGCGCGGCAGGCCGATGCCTGACGATTTCTCCTTCGACCAGGTAGATCACATCTTCGGCAATATTCGTGGCATGATCGGCGATCCGTTCCAGGTGTCGTATTGCGGAGAACAGCGAGAGGCCAGGCGGAACAAGCTCCGGCATTTTCCGCATGACCTCGACCAGTCCCTCGATTATTGCATAGTTGTAGCGATCGACTTCGTCGTCGAGCTGAGAAACGCGCCGGGCCTGATCGACATCGAGTTGCACGAAAGCGTCGAGGCTTTGCCGGACCATCAACAGGGTCAGATCAGCCATTCTCTGCAAGTCGCCAGGAATAGGCACGTGAGGTGGTCTTGCGAGGATCAGGGCACGTTCGGCAATATCTTCGGCCAGATCACCCATCCGCTCGAGATCGGTGTTGATCTTGAGCGCCGCTGCCACCCGACGTAGGTCCACGGCCACCGGTTGATGAAGTGCCAGTGTTTTCAGGCAATCTTCCTCAACCTTGTTGTCTTGGAGGTCAATCTGCCGTTCACGACTGATCACTTTCTGCGCTGCATGGACGGAGCGGTTCTGCAGGGCCTGAATGGCGTCGCAGATGGCCCCCTCGACCGAAGCTGCCATGTCCAGCAGGTCGCGCTGCAAGTGTTCGAGATCTCGTCGCAAGTGCTTGGACATCCCCCACTCCGCGTGCCCCTTCCCGCACGTGAACACAGGCAAGACTACTACCCCATATTGCCGATTTGTTTGGCGATGGACAAGCACAACTTCAACGGAGGCCCACGATACGATCGCACTGCCAGCGACTTGCTCGTCCCTTGTGCCCCTGACGTCGTTGGCGGGCTCACGTAACTCCTTCCGGCGAATGGTTGCAATCGCTGCCCGGAGCGAAAATAATGGAGCGTTGTCCGGTTGGAAACCCACAACCTTCCTCTGCTGCTGCCATGCCTATTATCATCCGATCGCTAGCTCTTGTGCTGATACTGTTTCCGGGCCCGCGCTTGCAGGCGGCCGACGCCAAGGTCGATTTCCGCCGCGATATCGAGCCGATCTTGAAGGCCCGCTGCGTCGAGTGCCACGGGGCCGAAAAACGCAAAGGAGGGCTGCTGCTCACCCGCCGCAACGACGCCTTGCTCCCCAGCGATTCGGGCAAGCCGGCCCTCGTGCCGGGCGACAGCGAAAAAAGCGAGCTGCTGCGCCGCATCCTCAGCACCGAACGCCGCGAACAGATGCCGCCACGCGGGGACCGCCTCAAGCCCGAAGAAGCCAAGCTGCTCCGCGCCTGGATCGACCAGGGGGCCGACTGGCCCGCCGAGAAGATCGCCATCCACTGGGCCTATGTGCCGCCGCAGGCGGGCAAGGCGCCTGCCGTCAAGCAAGCGGACTGGGTCAAGAATCCGATCGATGCTTTCGTGCTGGCCCGGCTGGAAGCGGAAGGGCTGCGTCCTTCGCCCGAGCTGGATCGTGCCCGGCTGATCCGCCGCGTGTATCTGGATCTGATCGGTTTGCCGCCGCCGCTCGAGGCGGTGGAGGCATTCGTCAACGACACACGGCCCGGTGCCTATGAGCGCGTGGTAGACAAGCTGCTGGCGTCGCCGCAGTATGGCGAGCGCTGGGCGCGGCACTGGCTCGACCTGGCCCGCTATGCCGACTCCAACGGCTTCCAGCGCGATGGCTTCCGCACGGTCTGGCCCTACCGGGACTGGGTGGTGCAGGCGTTCAACGACGACATGCCCTATGACCGATTCACCGTCGAGCAGCTGGCGGGCGACTTGCTGCCCGACGCCACGACGGCGCAGAAGATCGCCACCGGCTTCCATCGCTGCACCACGGTGAACGTCGAGGCGGGCGTCGACCCCGAGGAGAACCGGGTCAACACCATCATCGATCGCGTCAACACCACGGCGACGGTCTGGCTGGGCACCACGCTGGCCTGTGCCCAGTGTCACAATCACAAGTACGATCCGTTCACGCAGCAGGATTACTACCGGGTGTTTGCGTACTTCAATAACACGCCGATCGAGACGACGACGGCGGAGAACGCGCGGCTGGAGTTTATCGGCCCGCGCATGGAGATGCCGCGGCCCGCGGAGAACGAGGCCCGCTATCAGTTGCTGGGCGTGTTGCACCAGAACTTCGACGGCAAGCTGCGTGAGCGGGCCGCCGAACTGGCCAAGAAACAGCCCGCCTGGGAGAAAGCCAGCAAGGACAGCAAGGACCTGCCCGAGAACATCCGCAACCTGCTGGCCCTGAATCCGCTGCAACGCAAGGAGAACCAGAAGAAGCTGCTGGCCGAGTATTTCTATTCGCTCGACAAGGAATACCAGCAGACGAAGAAAGACCTGGAGGACGTGGAGAAGCAGCAGCAGGAAATGGAGCCCGCCACCACGCTGGTGATGGTGGAGCAGCAGCAGCGCGACACGTTTGTCTTTCGCCGCGGGATCTTCCTGAACAAGGGCAAGCAAGTGGCGCCGGGCGTGCCGGCGAGCCTGCCCGGCTTGCCCGCCGATGCGCGGACGGATCGGCTCGGGCTGGCCCGCTGGCTGGCATCGAAGGACAATCCACTGGTGGCCCGCGTGGCCGTCAATCGCTGGTGGGCCGAGCTCTTCGGCCACGGCATCGTGCTCACCCTGGAAGACTTCGGCACGCAGGGGGCCAAGCCGACCCACCCCGAATTGCTCGACTGGCTCGCGGGCGAGTTCGTCGCGCAGGGCTGGTCGATGAAGAAGATTCATCGGCTGATCGTGACGTCGGCGACCTATCGGCAGACGTCGCGCGTGACGCGCGAGCTCTTGCAACGCGATCCCGAAAACTTGCTCTATGCCCGTGGCCCGCGTTTCCGGCTGCCCGCCGAAGCGATCCGCGATAATGCGCTGGCCGCGGCAGGGCTCTTGAGTCTCAAGCAAGGCGGGCCGCCCGTTTTCCCGCCGCAGCCCGCCGGCTTGTGGAACGTGATTGGCAAGGTCGACAACACCTATCGCACCAGCGACGGCGAAGACCGTTACCGCCGCGGCATCTACACGATCTGGCGACGCAGTGCTCCGTATCCGAGTTTTGTGGCCTTCGATGCGCCGGACCGGTCGTCGTGCGTGGTGGCACGGCCCCGCACCAACACGCCGCTCCAGGCCCTGACCCTGATGAACGATCCGGTCTTCGTGGAGGTGGCCAAGGCCCTGGCCGACCGCGTCTTGAGCGAGCGGCAAGACGCCGCGCTGCAGGATCGCATCCGCCACGCGTTTCGACTCTGCCTGTCGCGCAGCCCGACTGAACAAGAGATCGCGATCCTCGAGAAACTCTACCAGACCGAGCGTGCCATATACGCCGAGAAGCCCGCCAGCGCCAAGCTCGTGCTGGGCAAGTGGTTCGACAGCGCCAGGACGCGCGACCCCATCGAGCTGGCCGCCTGGTTCAAGCTGGCCAGCGTGCTCCTCAACCTGGATGAGATGATCACCAAGGGGTAGGCTTGCCTTGGATGAAGCGAAGAGCTGGTCGATCGCGACGAAGTAACTGCCTTTACCTTGAGGTACCCCGTCATGTCCGCGGAAGAATTGCTGGACTCCGTCCTGCTGCTGCCGAGAGACGAACGTGCGGCCATTGCCTGCGAGCTGATAAAGAGTCTTGCCCCTGACGAAGGCCAGGATGCCCTTGATCCGGAACTGGCTGCTGAACTGGAACGAAGGATCGCAAAGTACGAAGCCGGTGAAGTCCAGGCGACTGATTGGCGCGAGAGTCTCGAGCGGATACGACAGGCAGTTCGGGGAGGAAAGAACCTGTGAGGGTTCGCAATCTTCCAGTCGCCGAACGCGAGATTCAGAGAGTCGTGTCCTGGTATGAGGGCGAACGACCAGGCCTTGGGTTCGAGTTTCTGGCGGAGCTCGCTTCCTACTACCGCTTGATCGAAGAGAATCCGGCTAGTTTTCCCAAGACCGAAACGTATTCGCCGCGGACCCGTGAGATACGCAGGGCAGTGTTGTCAAGGTTTTCGTATGTCATTTACTACGAGGTTCGCCCGGACGAGATACTCGTGCTAGCCGTGTCGCATAGCAGCCGACGTCCGAACTACTGGCGTCGACGTAAAGAGTGAGGCATCCATGCACCCCCTCCACCGTCACCTGCAAACCTTGTCCCGTCGCGAGCTGCTGGGCCGGCTGGGCACGGGCATCGGCTCGATCGCGCTGGCTTCGCTCCTCAGCGAAGATTCACGCGCCGCCGGGCCGGCCGTCGCCGACCCGCTGGCGGTGAAGAAGCCGCACTTCCCGGCCCGGGCCAAGAGCGTCATCTTCATGCACATGGTCGGGGCGCCCTCGCACCTCGAGCTCTTCGAGAACAAGCCCACCCTCGTCAAGTTCGACGGCAAGCCGGTCCCCAAGGAACTGATCGAAGGGCAGCGCTTCGCCTTCCTGCGCGGGCGGCCCAACTTGCTGGGCACGCGCTTCAACTTCAAGAAGCACGGGCAGTCCGGCATTGAGCTGTCGGAGATGTTGCCCCACCTGGCCGGCGTGGCCGACGACATCAGCGTGGTCAAGACGCTGCACACCGAGGAGTTCAATCACGGGCCGGCCCAGCTCTTCTTCCAGACCGGTTTCGGCATGTTCGGGCGGCCCTCGTTCGGCTCGTGGGTCAGCTACGGGCTGGGCTCCGAGAACAAAAACTTGCCCGGCTTCGTGGTGCTGGTGACCGGCCCCACCGCCGGCGCGGGCAACGCCTTGTGGGGTTCCGGTTTCCTGCCCACGGTGCATCAGGGCGTGCAGTTCCGCAACCAGGGAGATCCGGTCCTGTTCCTGTCGAACCCGCAGGGGATCGACCGCGACGACCGCCGCCGGCTGCTCGATTCCATTCAAGAGCTGAACAAGATCCAGCTGGCCGACGTGGGCGATCCGGAGATCGCCACGCGCATCAGCCAGTACGAGATGGCGTTTCGCATGCAGTCGGCGGTGCCCGAACTGACCGACATCTCGAAGGAACCGAAGCACGTGCACGAGATGTACGGCACCACGCCGGGCAAGGCGAGCTTCGCCAATCATTGCCTGCTGGCGCGGCGGCTGGTCGAGCGCGGCGTCCGCTTCGTGCAACTCTACGACGCCGACTGGGACCATCATAGCGGCGTCTTCACCAGCCTGCCGAAGAAGTGCAAGGAGATCGACCGCCCGGCGGCGGCCCTCATCAAGGATCTGAAGCAACGCGGGCTGCTCGATTCCACGCTGGTGGTCTGGGGGGGCGAGTTTGGCCGCACGCCCATGCTGCAAGGCGCCTCCGACAAGAACGCGGGCCGCGATCACCACAAAGACGCCTTCTGCTGCTGGCTGGCCGGCGGCGGCATCAAGGGGGGCGTCACCTACGGCAAGACCGACGACCTCGGCTATCACACCGTGGAAGATCCAATGCACGTCCACGATCTGCACGCCACGCTGCTGCACCTGCTGGGCATCCATCACGAGAAACTGACCTTCAAATTCCAGGGCCGCCCCTTCCGCCTCACCGACGTCTCGGGCGCGGTGGCGGAAAAGCTGCTGGCCTGAGCATCTCCTGGAAACTCCTCGCATACGCTTCGTGCTGGTGCAGTAATCCGCTGCCGGCGGGATTTCGGATTACCCTCGCTGCCTGCCCATTCGCGCGTGACAATGCCCCGGACTGCGTGCCGAAGGACGGGTGTCTCGTGACGCGATCGATCTTCAAGGGAGAGCTTTCGATGTGCCGACCGATCTTGCTGACGCTGGCCGTGGTAACCGGGCTCACGGGCACAGTGCGGGCCGGAAACGCCCTCGACCTGGTCAACGATACGGCCCAGGTCACGCTGGCCACCGGGGACATCGATGCCCTGAAGGATAACGTGGATCGCCTGTTCGCCTCGGTGGAAGAAGGCAATCAGTTCCGGCCCGGCGTCTTCCTGGAAATGTTTGCCCGCGACCTGGGCATGCACGACGGCCGCAAGAAAAACGGGGCCGCCGCCATTGCCCTCTATCCGAACCGCGAAGGCAACTCCGTCGGCTTCGAAGACTGGGTGATCGCCGTGGAGATCGGCGACCTCGACCTGCTGACCAGCGCCTCCGGCTTTGCCAAGGGAGAGTTCAAGAAAGACAAGATGTACGAGATCAAGCAGAAGGCGGGCTGGAAGCCGAAGTTCCGCTACGCGCGCGGCAACTACTACTATGCCGGCAGCTCCAAGCATGCCATCGAGCGTGCCCTGGCGGGCAAGTCGATCGCCCCCAAGCTCGATCCCGAGCTGGTGAAGCGCATGGGCAGCATCGGCATGCTGCTCCATATCGGCACCGAGAAGCTGCCGGGCCGCGATCGTGAGAACGCCATCGCCGAGCTCAACCGCACCTGGGTGCCGAACTTCAAGACGGAGCGCGAGCAGGAAGTGGCCCGCGCCATCGCCAAGGCGTTGCCCGAGCTCGAGCACGGCCTGGCCTGGTTCCGCTACGAAGGAGACAGGTTCCAGCTCAGCCTGGCCCCTGTCTTTCAAAAAGGCGGCAAGAACGCGCAAGCGCTGCTCGAACTGTTCCGGCACGGCGATACCAAGGCCAGCTTCGACGCTTTGCCCGTGGGCAACGTTGTCGCCGCCCATTCCTCGGTACGCAACAACGGCAGGGGCTCCGCCGTCCTCGGTGTCATGACCTACACCTTCGGCAACACATTCTTGCTGCGCGGCGTACGCAATACGTTCACTGGCGACTGGACCAACTTCGTCAACATCTTCACCGAAGTCACGCGCAAGCTGGACGGGGCTCGCTTTGCCCTCTATCAGGCAGCCCCCGACCAGGGCATGTTCAGCATGGTGGGCATCCTCGACACCCGCGATCCGGACAAGTTCCTGGCCGACCTGCGGCAACTGGCCGACCTGGCCCACTTCAAGGGGCTCGATCTCGAGGACAAGACCAAACGTGAGGCCAACCTCAAGCTCATCAAGCAGCTGGTGGCCGACCTGGCCTCCGAGGAATACCAGGTGCGCGAATCGGCCACGCTCAAGCTGCAGCTCATTGGTGAACCGGCCCTGACGGAACTGAAGGGCGCCACCAAGAGCGGCGACCTGGAACAGGTCCGGCGGGCCGAACGCATCATTGACTGGATCGCACTCGACATCAAGGAACGCCGTGAGGCCTTGTTGCGGCCCAACGAACTGGCCAACCTCAAGCCGTCGTTTGTGTTCCTCGACAAGAAAGAGAAGCTCGCGGGCTGGGACGTGCATCAGGTGGGCGTCGTTTTTCCGGGCAAGGCGGATCCGGCCCGCGACAAGCTGCTGGCCAACTTGTTTGGTCCGAACTGGCAGCGCGTGCGCCTGGCCCAGCAAGGCAAGCAGTTCGTCGTGCTGCTCGGCTCCGACGTCAAGTTGCTCGAAGAGGCTCTCAACAATCTGAAGTCAGGCAAGCCCGGGCTGGCCGACACCGCCGCCTTCAAGAAACCGGGCAAGGACCAGGACCATACGCGCTTCCAGATCTCGCTGGCCAAGATCCTGGAATTGGTGCAGGCTGCCGATCTCAAGGAAAGCAAGCCGGTGAAGGCGATGACGGCCCTGGAACTGAACGTGGGCAAGAACCACGTGGAGCTGAGCCTGCACATGCCGCTCAGCGACATCAAGTCGCTCATCGAGCTCGAGAAGGCCATGCGCGGCGTGAATCGCTGAAAACGAGACCCAGCGTTCAGTCCCTCTTGACCGGCCCGGGGCAGACGCTATCCTGCCGCCTCCCGTAATGAGATCACGGAGGTGAGCGATGGGCAGAGCGCTTGTGTGCGCAGCGCTGGCAATCTTGCCGGCCCTGGCGGGCTGTGCGGCTTCGCAAAACTGGGCCGCCGATTCCGGGCCAACCGTCTACGGCGGCACCAAGACCGACCTGGCCCTGATCTCGGGCAATCTCGGCCCCAATGCCGATCCCGAGAAGATCAAGAAGATCTCGCCCAGCGTGAAAGCGTACGCCTGTTGCTGCGGGCTGGTCGACTTGCCCTTCACGATCGTGGCCGACACGTTGATGCTGCCCGTGGTCATTCCGCAGGCAACTGCCCGTGCCAACTATCCTGTTGACGAAGAAGCTGGGGAAGAAACAGAGAAAGAAGAGGACTACGAAGCCGAGCTGCGCCGGTTGCAAGGGCGGCAAGGCCGCGGCTGGAATCGCTGACACAACTACACATCCAGCTCGTCGATCTCCGCGCGCGGGGCCCCTTCGATGATGAACTTGTAGCGCTGCGCCGGATCCTTGCCGAGCAGCTCCACGAAGGTATTATCCGCGTCCAGGTTGGACGGGATCGCCACCTGCAAGAGCGTGCGGTTCTTGACGTCGAGCGTGGTCTCGGCCAGTTCCCGCGCGGACATTTCTCCCAGCCCCTTGAAGCGGGTCACCTCGGGCTTGGCGTTGGCCCGCAGCGAGGCCAGAATCTCTTCCTTGTGGGCATCGTCGCGGGCCCAGTGTTTCTCCTTGCCTACCTCGATCTTGTAGAGGGGCGGCTGGGCCAGGTACACGTGCCCCTTGCGAATCAGCTCGGTCATGTGCCGGAACAGAAAGGCCATCAGCAAGGTGGTGATGTGGTGGCCGTCGGCGTCGGCGTCCATCAAGAGGATGATCTTGCCGTAGCGCAGCCCGCGCAGGTCGGCCTTCTCGCCCGCGCCGATGCCAATGGCCGACACCAGGGCCGATAGCTCGGCATTGCCAAGCACCTTGCTGAGGGCCATCCCCTCCGAATTGAGGATCTTGCCCCGCAAGGGCAGCACGGCCTGTGTGTGGTTGTTGCGGCCCTGCTTGGCGGAGCCGCCCGCAGAATCCCCTTCGACGATGAATAGCTCGGACTCGTCGAGATCGGTGGACTTGCAATCGGCGAGCTTGCCGGGCAAGTTGAGCTTGCGCTGCGTGGGCGACTTGCGTTTCACGTCGGCAACCGCTTCGCGCGAGGCCTGCCTGGCCTTGGCCGCCAGCACGATACGGCCCACGATCGCGTCGGCGGCCGTCTTGTTGGCATTCAGCCACGCCTCGAGGCCGGGCCGCACGAAGTTATCCACCGTGGCCGACATCTCCGGGTTGTTCAGCTTTTCCTTGGTCTGCCCCTGAAACATCGGCTCGCGCACGAAGGTGGACAGGATGCCGACCATGCCCTCGCGGATGTCTTCCGCGGTGATGGTCACTCCCTTGATCTTCACTTCGTGCGTGTCCATGTAGTTGCGGATGGCCTTGGCGATGCCGGTCTTGAAGCCGGTCTCGTGCGTGCCGCCCATCGAGGTGCGAATGCCGTTCACATAGGAACGGATGGTCTCGTCGGTGGCCTCGGTCCACTGGAGGGCCACTTCCATCTTGCTCGCACCCTTGCCGCCCGGATGCACGAAGGTGAAGGGCAATTCCGTCACCGCCGCCTTTTGCCCTTCCGTCACCAGCCGGCCGAGGAATTCGGGCAGCCCGCCCGGATGGGTGAGGTCGAACGATTCGCCCGTCACCTCGTTCTTGAAGGAAATCTTGAAGCCACTGTGGATGTAGGACATGTCTTCCAGGTGGCTGCGGATCTGGGCTGGATCGAAGCGGACGGTCTTGAAGATCTCGGGGTCGGGCTCGAAGTAGATGATCGTGCCGTGGCCGCGGAACTTGCCGAGCTTGACAAGCTTGCCCTCGGCGAC
>JBFWSD010000012.1:0-17926 GCA_050248575.1 Gemmataceae bacterium | reverse complement strand
TGGCACCGACCGGGATCGGCACACCCGGCTGCAAGCCTATCGCCAGACCGGCCAGGAGAAGCTGGTCTTCCGCTCGACCGCCAGCGAGTCGCGCGAGTCGAGGCACAAATGACCGAGCGCGCCGACGGCCGCTTTCGTTAGCCGTGCTTGACCGCCTGAATCCCACTTAAACAACTGTCCTGGTAATTTGCCTTATTCACCGGCATGTTTTACAGTGTGTTGCAGAATCATGCGCATGCCTGCCTCCGGTGCGGGTGGTTCTGGGTAGTGCGGAGTGTCGTTCCTGTCTGTTCCCATTTCTGGTGGGAGGCCTCATGCATCTTGTGCTCCATTGCGAACGCGGAGAGCGTCCCGTTTCACAGGGCCATTCGCTGATCGAACATCAGGTAAACCAGAAGCCGGGCTTCGTGGGCCGCCGGGGCGCATTTACTCTGATCGAATTGCTCGTGGTCATCGCCATCATCGGCGTCTTGATCGGGCTGCTCCTGCCCGCCGTCCAGAAAGTGCGCGAGGCCGCCAAGCGCACCCAGTGCCTCAACAATCTCAAGCAGATCGGACTGGGGCTGCACAACTATCACGACATCAACCGTCAGTTCCCCTACGAGAACACCAACCTGAGCAACAGCGTGCGCTGCAACTGGATCGCGCATCTGCTGCCCTTCGTGGAACAGCCCTTCCGGCCGGTCAATGTGGGGCCGACCACGACGATCAGCGGTTCGCCGCCGTTGCCGCAGCCCGGCATTCGCAACGATGCGGTCAACAACAACACCGTGCTGAAGATGTTCCTGTGCCCGTCCGACGGCAAGGGGCTGAGTACCGACGGCAACTGGGCCCTCACCAACTACCTTGGCGTCAACGCGCCCAATACCGACCAGCGCGACACCTGGAACACCAGCATGGACGGCGTCTTCGTCTATCAGTGTCACAATACCGTGTCGATATCGATCAACGACCCGACCGCCAAGGTCAACGCCGCCGGGCCGCCCACCACGCTCACCAACATCACCGACGGTTCTTCCAATACCATCGCCGTGGGCGAACGGCCCGTCTATCCCGACAACCCCGTGTGCAGCACCTGGGTCTATAGCGAGATGGCCAGCGGACTCGGGCTGCCCAACACGCGGCTCTGGTGCGCTTCGACCGATCAGAACGGCTCACCCTGCCCCGGCGGCAATCAGTGGTTCCAGCCCGGCAAACCGGGCAACCCCTGCGATGCCCATCATTTCTGGAGCCTTCACCCCGGCGGCGGCAACTGGCTCTTTGCCGACGGCTCCGTCCGTTTCCTCAGCTACAACATCGGCACTGCCACACAGAAGGCGCTCGCCAGCAAGGCCGGAGGGGAGGTCCTCAATGACCAGCAACTTCCCTGACGACCGCTCCAAAAAGCGGAGTCTGGCAACGGATTTCCTTTTTCGAACCTGGCTGGTTGTTCTCGTCTGCTTGCTGGCGGGCTGCAGCGGCAAGGGCAACGTTACCGGCACCGTCACCTTCCAGGGCGAACCGCTCGTGTTCGGGACCGTGATGTTCGAGGCCAGCGACGGCAGCCTGCGCCAGGGCAACATCGACGCCCAGGGACACTACACCATCACCGAGGTCACGCCGGGAACCGCCAAGGTATCGGTCAGCAGCCGCAATCCTGCCAGCTCGGATTTTCAGCTCTTGCGCCTGGAAGGCGAACCGCCCCCGCCCCCGCGCGAAGTGCCCGCGGGCTGGTTTCCCATCCCCGGGAAATACGAGACCCCAGCCACCTCCGGCCTGGAGTTCTCCGTGCAAGGCGGAGCCAACACGATCGACATCGAGCTGAAGTGACTGCGAGATCGTTATTCCAGCATGGCGATCAGGGCACGAAATTCTTGAAATGGAAACCTCCCTTCGCCACGCGTTTCGTGCTCCCTGTTTCGAATGGAGTAGCAAGGATAGTCGCCGCCGATGACCCATCCGAGTTCAGCGTCTTCCTTCCAATGGTAGTCATCCTCCGATGGCTGCACGAAAGCGTGCCTCGTCAAATCGGCAACTTCCTTTGCGGTCAGAAGAATGCCGAGATCCTCATACGCTTTGGCGATTGTCACTTTGCGACGGGAGAAATCACTGTGTTCGGGCGCCACGTTACCAACGAAGGGGGCAAGCAATAGCAGCGATTCGGGCACGCCATGAGTGCAGCCGTGTTGCTGCCAGTAACGCTGAAATAATTCGAGCTCTGCCCAGCGCAACGCGAAGGGATGCCAGCGTGCTTCGTCCCACCAGCCCAGTTCGTGCTTCTTCTCTCCCAGCCTGAGGCCAAGGTTGATCGTCCAGAAGTCGAAACGAACATCGATTTCGAGCACATAGGGAGCAGGGCAATTCAACCGAAATTCGAATTCTGTGAGTTCGCGCAGCGCGGAGTCCAAGTGCGACTCATTTGCCGTGTTGTAGAAGAGCCAGAATGACTTGTCGTGCAAGATCTGGTCACGGTCTGACATCGAGGGCTACCTTTCGTAATGTCGGCCCGGCGCACTTCAGTTCTGCCTCGCCCCTGCCATAATAGCCCGCATGGCGCTCGATCACTTCCAGAACCTGGGCAGGCTGCTCGAACTCGAGGCGCGGGCCGAGGCCGATCAGCTGCGCGAACGCGCCGCCCGCCTGGCCGGGGCCGACGCCGAAAAGGGGGGCCACGCTCTCGTCGACCTTGCCCTCATCGAAACCGCCTCCGGGCTGGGGGGCCGCTGCCTGCTTCAGCTCGTCAAAGGCAACCGCACCGAGAAGATCCCCTGGACCAGGCTGCGCACCGGGTCGCCCGTGCTGCTCACATCTTCCGGCAGCGACGACACGCGCCGCGGCGTCATCGTCCGTCTCGACGAGCGCGGCGTGCGCGTGGCCGTCGACGAGCCTCCCGATGAGCCCGACGATGCCCGCTTCCGCATCGATCTGTCGAACGACGAGGTGGCCCGCATGCGCATGCGGGCGGCACTCGACGAGGCGCGGGCAGCCAGTGCTCGCCGCAGCCGGCTGGTCGAGCTGCGCGGCGTGCTCCTGGGCGAGGCGCCGCCCAGCTTCAAACCGCCCGCCGAGTTCGCACCCCTCGACACGGCGCTCGATCCGTCGCAGCAAGAGGCCATCGCGTTCGCGCTGTCGGCTGCCGACGTGGCCATCATTCACGGCCCGCCCGGCACGGGCAAGACTACCACGGTGGTCGAGTTGATCCGCCAGGCCGTTGCGCGCGGCGACAAGATACTGGCCTGCGCCCCCAGCAACCTGGCCGTGGACAACTTGCTCGAGCGGCTGGCCAAGGCCGGCACGCGTGTCTTGCGCCTGGGGCATCCGGCCCGCGTCTTGCCCGAGTTGCAGGCGCACACGCTGGATGTGCTGGTTGAAGAGCATGACGACGTGAAGCTGGCCCGCAAGTGCGCGAAGGAGGCGTTTGCCCTCTTTCGCCAGGCGGGCAAGTACACGCGGGCGCGCCCCGAGCCCGGCGCTCGCAAGGAGAAGCGGCAAGAGGCTCGGGCCTTGCTGGCCGAGTCGCGCCGGCTCGAGGCCCAGGCGGTCGAACATTTGCTCGACTCGGCGAGCGTGATCTGCGCCACCACCACGGCCCTCGACCGCGAACTGCTGGGCGAACGGCGCTTCGATCTGCTCGTGCTCGACGAGGCGTGCCAGACCACCGAGCCGGGCTGCTGGATCCCTCTCCTCCGTTGCGAGCGCGTCGTGCTGGCGGGCGATCATTGCCAGTTGCCCCCCACCGTGGTGTCGGCGGAAGCCGCGCGGCAAGGATTTGGAGTCAGTCTGCTCGAGAGGCTGGTGGCCCTCCATGGCCCGCCGGTCACGCGCCGCTTGCAGGTGCAATACCGCATGCACGCGGCCATCATGCAGTTTTCCTCGGAGGAGTTCTACGACGGCGAGCTGGTCGCTCACGCCTCGGTGGCCGGGCACCGGCTATGCGACTTGCCCGGCGTGCGGGCCGACGCGCTCACCGAGATCCCGGTCGACTTCATCGACACCGCCGGCGCGGGCTACGACGAGGAGCAAGAGCCGGATGGGGCCAGTCGCTTCAATCCGGAAGAAGCCAGGCTGGCCGCCCGCAAGGTGAAGGCCCTGCTGGAACATGGCGTGGCCCCGACCGAGATCGCGGTCATCGCTCCCTACGCGGCCCAGGTTCGCAGGCTGCGCGAATTGTTGCCCGTGCCCGGTCTGGAAATCGATAGCGTCGACGGTTTCCAGGGCCGCGAGAAGGAAGCGGTTGTCGTCTCGCTGGTCCGCTCCAACCTTGAAGGAGACATTGGTTTTCTGGCGGATGTGCGTCGGACGAATGTGGCCCTCACGCGGGCGCGCCGCAAGCTGATCGTCATCGGCGATAGTGCCACGCTCGGCAACCACGAATTCTATCAGCGCATGCTGGCAGCCTTCGAAGAAATCGGCGCCTATCGCAGCGTGTGGGAAGAAGAGACCTGACAGAAAAGCGCCCGCGGCGATGGAAATCTTGGTTCCGCGGGCCGATTTAATCGGCCACTGACCGCGGCCAGGATACAACGTCTCTTGCAGCCTCCCGCACCTCGAGACACGGAAGGGCCCTGATGGGAACCGCCGACGATGTGAAGGCTACCGCATACCTGGTGCTCGACACGGAGAGTGTGCCCGACGGGCGGCTCATCAACCTGGTCAAGTTTGCCGGGCAGCAGCTCATGCCGCACCACGCGGTGAGCAAGTTTCAGGAGGAGCAGCGCGAGCGCACGGGCTCTGATTTTCTGCCCGTCAGCTTTCAGTATCCGGTAAGCGTGTGTGTGGCCCGGGTGGCGGCCGACTTCTCGCTCTTGGCGGTGACCTGTCTCGATGCGCCGCAGTTTCGCCCGCGCGAGATCGTCTGCGATTTCTGGCGCGGCTTCACGGTGTACGAAAGGGCCCAGCTGGTCTCCTTCTATGGCGGCGGCTTCGACCTGCCGCTGATGGAACTCGCCGCCTTCCGCTTCGGCTGCAACATCGCAGCGTATATTGCCCGCAGCCGGCATCGCTATCTCGGGCACATCGACCTGCTCGACTGGCTGACTAATTTCGGCGCCTATCGACTGGCGGGCGGGCTGAATCTCCTCTCCAAGCTGCTCGGCAAACCTGGCAAGATGGAAGTGGCGGGCCACCAGGTCTACGAGTTCTTCTGCCAGGGCAAGCTGCAAGAGATCAACGACTATTGCCTGGCCGACACGCTCGACACCTACTTCATCTTTCTGCGCACGCGCGTGTTGACGGGCGAAGTGAGCCTGGAGCGCGAGGCTGAGCTGGTCCGCGCCGCGCGCAAATGGCTCGACGCCGCAGCGCCCGACAGCCCGGCAATTCAGCAATACCTCGCCAACTGGGGAAACTGGGATCCGTGGCCCTGACCTGTTGGAGTCCCGGCTTTGGCTGGAGTGAGTGGTACAGTGACCTCATTTGCAGCCCACTCTCTCCGCCAGCCTGCACCGCTCGCCACGCACCACTTTCACTTCTTCTCGAGCTTGAATCCCTTCGGCAGGGGCACCTGTTCCTTGGAGGCCAGGTAGGCGATCAGGTCGCGGATCTCTTCGCGGGCCATCTTTTCGAGTTGCCCCTCGGGCATCATCGATTGCGGGGCGGCGCGGACTTCATCGATGTCCCCCTTGGCCACGGTGACCTTCTCGTTCACGAGCTGCAGCGTGAGGCTGTTGTTGTTGCGCTCGACGATCAGCCCGTTGAGGACGCGGCCGTCCTGCATCACCACCACCATCATGCGATAGTCTTCGGCGATGGCAGCGCTGGGGTCGATGATGTTGTGCAGGATGTAATCGAGGTCGCCGCGATTGGCGCCGGTCAGATCCGGGCCGATCTTGCCCCCCTCGCCGTAAAGCAGATGGCATTGCTGGCAGGTCTTGGCGAACACGCCGCGGCCGTTGCTCAGGTTGGCCTTCTTCATGAAGTTGGGGGCCAGTATTTTCTTGAGCTGCACGATCTGTTCTTGCTTCTGCTTCGGGGTTTCGCGGACCTCGCCCCAGACCTTGCGGAGCCGGTCGACAACCTTGGCGTCGCCCAGCGAGTAGATCTGCCGCGCGGCAAACGCGGAGACGTCGGTGCGGGGCAACTTCTTGGCCTCCACGGCGTCGAGCAGCGCCAGTGCAAACGCGGGCCTTGCCGATAAGGTACCGACCGTATCCTGCTTCTCCTCGAGCGACATTTTCGCGTAGCGGTCGAGGAGGACGCGCGGCGTGTCCTTGTCCCCGTAGGCCGACAGGCTGCGAATGACGGGCCGCCGCAGCTTGTCGTCATCGAGCAACTGATAAAGAACGGGCACCAGGTCGGGCACGCGCTTCTGCACGAGCACTTCCAGTGCGTCCAGGCGTTCACCCAGGGGGGCATTGGCCTTCAGCATCGTCTGGCGGAGGTCGGCCAGCGCTTGCGGATCGCCGAAGAGAAGCGCAAGCACGCGAGCATGTTCGCGGATCTCGGCATTCTTGCTCTTCGAAAGCTTGGCATACAGTGATTCCCAGCCCGCAGGCATCTTGGCGTCTTTACGGCCCTTGAGCCCCTCGCGCAGTCCGCGCAGCACGTCGAGCTGGACGGCCGGGTCATCAACTTCCGCAAGGACATCGATGATGGGCTTCAGATCAGGCTCGGCCCCCTGGCTGGTCGCGAAAGTGAAAGAGGCCAGGAGCAACGACAAGGGCAGGAAGTAGCGCAGTAGGTTGGCAAGCATCACGATACCTCGAGGCAGGTTGGCACGGGTCCTGAAGGTAGACGATACTGTGAGGGCCGCCCCACCGCAAGGACGAGCCCCCTCCCGGACTTTTCCGAAACGTATTGGCCCCGCCGTGACGTAGGTTGTTGAGAGAAAAGCTGGCGGACACCTTGCAGGAGCCTGTCATGAGAGCGATGGCCATCATCTGCTTGCTGGCGAGCGTGACTCACGGCGCAGAGACCGGATCCACCTGGCCCCAGCATCGCGGCAACGCGGGCTCCACCGGCGTCAGCCTCGATGGTTCGATCAAGCCCCCCTTGCGGTTGGTCTGGTCGTATCGCTGCGACAGCGACACCAGCGGCGATGCCGGTGCCGGGCTCACCGTGGCCGGCAGGCTGGTCTTCTGCAACATGGAGATGACGCGTTCCATCGTCGCGCTCGATGCCGAGACCGGCGCCTTTCGCTGGGAGTTCGCCGACAACGACGTCCACTATCAACAGACCTCGAGCTATGTCGACGGCAAGCTGCTGGTGTGGCTGCACGGATTCGGCCGCTCGAAGCTGGTGGCCCTCGATGCGGCCACGGGCAAGCCAGCCTGGGAGAAGAAACTGAAGAGCAGCAAAGGGCTGACGGCCCGCCGCTCCGGCCCGGCGGTCGCCGCGGGGAAGGTCCTTGTTGCAGACAGCGACGGTGTGGAAGAGGCCGCGCTCCTCTGTCTCGACGTGGCCACGGGCAAGGAACTGTGGCGGCAGCCCCTCGACGTCAAGTATGGCCCGCACGTGGTCGCCCCCAGCATCGCGGAAGGCAAGGTCTTCACCGGCACCCAGGTCGAGTTTCGCCGCGGCATGACCGAAGCGATGCACGGTGCGGCCTATGCTCTCGATCTGGCCAGCGGCAAGATTCTCTGGACCAACACCAAGGTGGTGCCGACCCGCCCGCTGGTCAGCGACGGCAAGATTGCGATCGTCAAGTTCAACGGGCAGCCCGCCATGCCGAAAGGGCAGCAGCGCGTCTACGTCCTCGATGCCGCCACGGGCAAGGAGCTGTGGTCCGTGCCCATCTGGATCGTCTACGGCACCACGACCATCACCCCGGAGCTGGTCATCCTGAAGAACTACGGCGCGCACATGGTGGCCTATGACCGGAACACGGGCAAACAGGTGTGGGAGTCGCGCTTCGGCGGCGGTTCGGGCTGCAGCTCCCCGTCCATCTCGGGCAAGTACGCCTTCGTGGGCACCGGCTCGTTCAACGACAGCGAAGGGATCTGGGCCTGGCGCTTCGCCACGCCGCCCCATGCTCAGAAAGACAAGCCCGGCGCCGTCTGGAGCTTTCATGCCATCGACCTCGAGACGGGCAAGTCGGTGTGGCACTGCGTCACGGGCAACAACGCCTGCGGCGACCCCGCCTTGGCCTATGGCAAGCTGTATCTGAATAGCCGCGACGGCCGCGTCTATTGCTACGCCCCGGTGAAAGAAGGGGAGCGGGCGCTGCCCGACACGGTCGACAAGACGGCGAACGCTCCCGCGGAATCCGTGCGCGGCTTGCTGGCGAAGCCAGTCGCGCCGCCGCGGCCGGGCAAGGACTGGCCTCTCGAACGCGGCTCCGCGGAGCGTGTCGGGCTGCCCGAGGCACGCTTGAAGCTGCCCCTCGAAAAGGCGTGGACTCTCGACACCGGCGGCCGCATTGTCTCGTCCCCTGTGGCTGCGTCGGGCAAAACGTACGTCGGCTCCCTTTCGGGCAAGATCGTCTGTGCCGACCTGGCCACGGGCAAGCGCGACTGGGAATTCAAGACCGCGGGCGAAGTGAAGGCGTCGCCCGCCGTGGTCGACGGCGTTGTCTACTGCGGCTCCGACGATGGCCACATGTACGCCCTGGATGCGGGCAGCGGCAAGAAACGTTGGGCCTACCCGTGCGGCGGCCCGGTGCAATGCTCGCCCGCCGTCGCCGGCGGCGTCCTCTTCTTCGGCGCCAACGACTTCCATTTCTATGCCCTCGATCGCGCCAGCGGCAAGAAGCTCTGGAGCTTCAAGACCGAGCACCCCTTCGTCCTCACCACACCGATCGTAAAGGGGGATACCGTCTACTGCGCTCAATGGGTCGACTGGCTTTATGCACTCGACGCGGCCACCGGGCAGCCCCGCTGGCGCGACTGCGTGCCCATCTCGATCGAGAGCCTGCACTTCCACAAGGATCGGCTCTATGTCCGCAGCGCCAGGCAGATTGCCGAGTACGATCCGGCCACGGGCAAGCGCCTCCGTCTTGCCGATGCCGTGTACGGCTACAACGGGCTGGCCTTTCTCGACGACCTTATCTTTACGACCGGCACCGGCGGGGCCCAGGTCGTCAACCTGCGCGACAAGGGAGAGCTGTCGAGGTACAAGGACCAGCCCGCCTTGCGCGACGTGCTGGTTATTCCATCGAAGGGGGTTGCCTCCGGGCCGCGGCTGGCCTCGATGGGCACGCCCGTGGTCGCGGGGGATTTGCTCTGCTTCGCGAGTACGCGCGGCGAGCTGCTGATCGTCAAGCCGGACCTGGCTACCCTTTCGGCCCGCACGCCGGGCAATCAAATCCTCTGGCGGGGCAAGCTGGACAGCACCTGCCATTCCTCGCCGATCGTTGTCGACGGTTACTTGCTCGTCGGTTGTGACGACGGGCTCTTGTATGCGTTCAAGCGCTAGCCCGCCGGAGCGCTTGTATTCCCCTCCGCGCATTGGGAAACTATGGATGTACGAGGGGGAATGATGACCGAACCGGAAACAGCATTGCCGCCCGCGGCGGCGCCGCGGCCGCCGCTCAGTCGACGCAAGGCCACGCTCTTTCGCGTGCTGGCCGTCTTGCTCGGGCTGTCTCCCTTCGTTGCCCTGGAAGCCGCGTGTCGGATCTTCGACTGGGGGCGGCCCAGCTTGCACGACGATCCCTTCGTCGGCTTCAGCGAGGTTTCGCCACTCTTCGTGCTCGAGGAAACGTCGGGCCGCTATGTCATCCCGCCCGCGCGGCAGACGCATTTCCGCCCCGATTCCTTTGCCGCCAAGAAACCCGCCCACGGCTGCCGCATCTTTGTGCTGGGCGGTTCGACTGTGCAGGGCCGCCCCTACGCGATCGAAACCTCCTTCACCACCTGGCTGCGCCTGGCCCTCGAACAGGCCGATCCCACGCGGACCTGGGAAGTCGTCAACTGCGGCGGCATCTCTTACGCCAGCTATCGCCTCGTGCCCATCATGGAAGAGCTGCTGGAACGCGAGCCCGACCTGTTCATCGTCTGCGCCGGGCAGAATGAATTCCTCGAGGATCGCTCGTACGGGCACATCAAGAACCGCACCCAGCTGGTGCGCTGGCCCAGCGAGCAAGCCAGCCGGCTGCGTTCCTTCGTGCTGCTGCGGGCCGGTTGCCAGCAGCTGGGCCTGATCGCCGCGCCTGAGATCACGGCGGACCGGCCCAGGCTCGGCCCGGAGGCAGATGCCCGCCTCGACTGGAAAGGGGGCATGAAGGACTATCACCGCGACGATGCCTGGCGTGCTGATGTGATGGCTCACTACGAGTTCAACCTCCGCCGCATGGTCGCACTGGCGCAAGGGGCTGGCGTGCCCGTGTTGCTCATGAATCCCGTATCGAATCTCGACTGGCCCCCTTTCAAGGCCGAGCCGGGCGACAGCTTGAGCGCGGGCCAGCTCGTGCGCGTCAAGTCTTTGCGCGAGCAAGCGCGAGCGTGCCGCGACGAGCCGCAGCGTTCCCTCGAGCTCTTGTTGCAGGCCCGCGCCATCGACGGCCAGCATGCCGGGCTGCTCTTCGACCTGGGCAAGTGCTATCAAAGCCTCGGCATGCTGGACGAGGCCCGCGCGATGCTGCAGGCCGCCAAGGACAATGACATCTGCCCGCTGCGCATGCTCGAGCCGATGAAGGACACGCTGCGTCAAGTGGCCCGCGAGACGGGCACGCCGCTCGTCGATGCCGATGCCCTCATCGCCGAACGCAGCCCGGGCCGCATCCCGGGCACGCGCTGGCTGGTCGATCATGTCCATCCCACCATCGAAGGGCACCAGTTCCTGGCCGACGAACTCTTCGACGAGCTCATGCGGCAGGGCTTCGTGAAGTCGAGTGGCCCGCTCGATGATCGGCAGCGTGCCTATCGCAAGCACCTGGCCAGCCTCGACACCATGTATTTCGTGCGCGGGCAGCGCCGCCTGGATGCCGTGCAAGCCTGGGCCCACGGGCAAGCCACCTGGGAACGCGACAAGAAATGACGGTTCCCACACGCTCCGCAACTCCGCTCCTCCCAGTGCAGACGCCCCATTTGCGCAATGAAGCCGGTTGTGCGATTGCTCTCGGTTATTGACATCTCTTGACTTACGGCTCGCGGAAGCAGTCGCGGCACAAAAAGTGCGCAAACGTCGAACTGGCTGCAGGCCATTTCGGTACGTTCGTGAACGCGTACGGTGCACTCTACATTGATGATGGGCCGGGCCGGGGAAAAGTCCGTGTCTGGTTTGTCTGTCTGATGTGTTCAAAACAGCGTGTAGATGAAGGGCGTGGCTGCCGTGCCCGAGAGCAGGATCAGGACGCCGAAGAGTAACAAGGCAATCAGGATGGGCACCAGCCACCACTTCTTGTTGTGACGGAGAAACTCCCAGAACTCGGCGAGCAGGCCTTGCTGCCCGTCGCGGGCGGCCAGCTTCTCGAAGTCGTCGGTGGGTTCATCGCTCATGGCTCGGTTCCGGATCAATACTGGCGAAGATAACGCCGCGGATCATCCATCGTCGGCCTGGGCTCCCAGTAACTGGGCAGTTCCGGCCGCAGCTGCCGCTGCAGCCTGTCGCGCCCTATCAGCCTGAAGAAGAGCCCGAGCGGCGTGAAGAGTGCATGATACAGGATGGCGAGCAGCAAGTGCGAAACCAGCCAGCCCACCGGCCTGGCGAGCAGCATCCAGCCGACAAAGACCGGCTTCACCGCGCTGGGCCACAGCAATCCCGTCGGGCCGAGTCCAAGCGCCAGCACCAGCAACGCGACCGCGAGCGGCGTGTTGCCGCGCCAGGCCTGCCAGCCCGCCAGCGCTCCGAAGATCAGCAAGCACAGTGCGGCGAACTGCCGCAGCATGCGCGCATCGGGCGACCAGGGCAGCCCGCTGGTTGGCGTGGTTCGCTTGCTGACGCGCTGCTTCATGCCCGCGGGCAGCGCTTCTTTGAGGACCACGCAATCCTCCATCACCAGAACGTCCATCTCCGTTCCCAGGAAGCATTGCCAGGCGTCTTGCGGCGAGCAGACGATGGGCTCGCCGCGGACGTTGAAGCTGGTGTTCACCAAGAGCGGGCAGCCCGTCTGTTCGTGAAACGCCTTCAGCAAGCGCTGGAAGCGCGGCGACCGCTCGGCGTCCACGGTCTGCACGCGGGCACTGTGATTGACGTGCGTGATCGCCGGCACCGTCGAGCGCACCACGTTGAGTCGCTCGAGCGGGCCGAGCTTGTCGCTCTGCGAATCCACGGCAAGCCGATGCTGTTCGCGCACGGCCGACACGAACAGCATGTAGGGGCTTTCTTGCCCGGGCGGCAGGTCGAACCACTCGTGGGCCTGCTCGCGCAGCACGGCCGGCGCGAATGGGCGGAACGACTCGCGGAATTTGATCTTGAGGTTCATGGTCGACTGCATGCTGGCCGAGCGCGCATCCCCCAAAATGCTGCGTGCTCCCAGGGCACGCGGACCAAACTCCATGCGTCCCTGGTACCAGCCCACCACCTTGCCCGCGGCCAGTAACGCTGCGGTATGGCGAAGCAGTTCGGCCTCGTTTGTGTAAGGCTGAAAGGGAACTGCCCGGGCTTCGAGAAAGCGAACGACTTCATCGTTGGCGTAGCCTGGGCCAAGTAGGCTGCCCGCTTGCGCGTCGCGGCCCGCCGTTGCGCGGGGCCGGTTCAGCAACTGATGCCAGACAAAGTAGGCCGCGCCGAGTGCGCCCCCCGCGTCTCCCGCGGCGGGCTGGATCCAGATGTCGTCGAAGGGCCCATCGCGGCGGAGGCGGCCATTGGCCACCGCGTTGAGAGCCACTCCGCCCGCCATGACCAGCTTGCTCTGGCCGGTCTGGGCGTGGACATGACGCGCGATGCGCAGGACCACTTCCTCGGTCACGCACTGGATGCTGGCCGCCAGGTCGGCGTGACGTTCTGCCAGCGCTGATTCGGGCACGCGCGGCGGGCCGCCAAACAACTGCTCGAAACGGCGGCTCGTCATCGTCAGCCCCTGGCAGTAGTGGAAGTAGTCCATGTTCAGACGGAAGCTGCCGTCGGGCTTGATATCGATCAGGTGCTGCTGGATCAGCTTGGCGAAGCGGGGCTGCCCGTAGGGTGCCAGCCCCATCAACTTGTGCTCGCCGCCGTTGACGCGGAAGCCGCAATAATACGTGAACGCCGAGTAGAGCAAGCCCAGCGAGTGCGGGAACGAGATCTGCTGCGTGAGGCGGATGCGGTTGCCCTGCCCGGTGCCGAAGGTCGCGGTACACCATTCGCCGACGCCGTCGAGCGTGAGGAGGGCCGCCTCCTCGAACGGGCCGGGGAAGAACGCACTGGCCGCATGGCTCTCGTGATGTTCGAGGAAGACGAGGGGCGCCGGGCGCGTGCCGCCCAGCCCGTTGCGAATGGCCCGGCGCGTGTGTAGCTTCTCGCCAAGCCAGAGGGGCATGGCCAGGCTGAAGCTGCGCAGCCCGGCCGGCGCGTAGGCGAGATAGGTTTCGAGCAGGCGATCGAACTTGGCCAGCGGCTTGTCGTAGAAGGCGACGAAGTCGAGCTGGTCGGCAGTCAGCCCGGCCTCTTCGAGGCAACAGGCGATGGCTTGCGTGGGAAAGGCGTCGTCGTACTTTTGGCGCGAGAAGCGTTCCTCCTGGGCGGCGGCAACGAGGGCTCCATCCACGAGCAGCGCCGCCGCGCTATCGTGATAGAACGCGGAGATGCCGAGAATCGCAGTCACAGCGCACTCCAGGTCGGCTCATCGGGGACCCGCGCAAGTGTAAACGAGCCGCGACTCGTTTTCGCGGCAATTTCGGCCGGGCCGGGAAGTCGGCCTATCTGCCAAGGGCAGCCCTGGTTTTCGCGGCCAACAGAACCAGGCTGGCACAGCCTGGAATGATACCGCACCGCGCGGCGAATCCAGCCGCGATGCCGACACCGCGTTTTTCTGGCACGCAGCCCGTGCCCACGCTACCATCTCCGCATGACTCACGCTGACCAGGTTCAGCCCAGCCGTGTGCGCTATCTCGTCGTGGCCCTGGCGATGATGGCGTCGCTGCTTCTTTACCTCGATCGCTACTGCATTTCGTTCGCCGAGCGCTACATCAAGCAGGATCTCGGCCTGAGCAATTTCGAGATCAGTGTGGTTCTGGGGGCGTTCTTCCTGAGTTACGCCCTCGGGCAGGTGCCGAGCGGCTTTCTGGCCGATCGCCACGGGGCCCGCCTGATGCTCACGCTCTACATCCTGATCTGGTCGTTCTTTACCGGGCTGACCGGGCTGGCCGGCGGCTTCGTGATGCTCGTCCTGTTCCGCCTGGGCGTCGGCATCGGGCAGGCGGGCGCCTATCCCACCTGCGGCGGGCTCATCAGCAAGTGGGTCCCCTTCGCCGCGCGCGGGCAGGCCAGCAGCCTGATCGCCTTTGGCGGCCGCATCGGCGGTTCGTTCGCGCCGTTGCTGACGGCTCTCTTCATTGTCTGGTTCGTGCCCGTTTCGGTTTCGTCGTTGTTGCAGCCCGCCGACTTGCTGGATCTGCCCACCCTGTGCAAGCAACTCAACGAAAGAAAGAGGCCGGTCGACGATTACCTGCTCGACGGACTGCCCAGCGATCTTCGCGCCCAGGTTCCCGTCTGTGCCGCCCGAACCGACACCGCATGCGAGCCGGCGCTGGCGCAGGGAATGTTAACACGCCTCAATCAGGTTGTCCGCGACCGCTCGTTCTACCGTGACGAATTCTTCGGTAATTTCGATCTGCCCCGCGAGGCCGTTCAGCTGGCCGGCCGGCCCCGCGAACAGCTGAGTGATGACGAAGTGCATCGCCTCAATCGCCTGGCGCTGGAGGCCGCCTATCCCGACGCGCTTCGCAAGGTCTATGTTGCGGGCTGGCGGCCGGTGATGATGGTCTTTGGCGCGCTCGGATTGCTGGTGGCCGCGCTATTCTGGCTGCTGGCCCGCGACCGGCCGCGCGATCATCCTTCGTGCAATGAAGAGGAAGTCAGGCTGATCGAAGAGAGCCTGCCCGGGAGCGGCGGCGACGTGCCAACGCGCGTGCGCTGCGTCCCGCTCGGTCATCTTGTCCGCAGCCGCACCATGTGGCTGATGTGCATCACGCACGCGGGCACCAACATGGGCTGGGTGTTCTTGGTTGGCTGGTTGCCTCGTTACCTGGATGAAGTGCATCACTTGCCCATCGGCGAGCGCGGCACGCTGGCCACCATTCCTCTCGTCGTGGGCTGGGCCGGCATGATCCTGGGCGGGTACAGCACCGATCGACTGACGCGCCGCGTGGGCCGCCGCTGGGGCCGCGCGCTGCCCATTGCCCTGTCGCGCTTCGTGGCCATGGCAGCCTACCTCACTTGCCTGCTCAATCCCGATCCGATGCTGGCTACGGTCGCTTTCGCGCTGGTGGCCTTCGGCACCGACTTTGGCTCGCCCGCCATCTGGGCCTTCAGCCTGGATGTGGGGGGCCGCTACGCCGCTTCCTTCTACGGCTGGCCCAACATGTGGGGCAACCTGGCCGCCGGCCTGTCGCTACTCTTGCTCAACTGGATTGTCGACACCACGACGGCACCCCGCTGGGACCTGGCCTTCCTGATGTGCGCGGTTGCGTTTGCCATCAGCGGGCTGGCCGCCCTCGGCATCGATGCCAGCAAGTCGATCGCCCCGGAAGACGACTGAGTGCCTCGCCACGCTCGCCCCTGTCGATGCCATGAAGTTGTGGGGTCAGATCGTATCGAGCGACCGCAGCAGCCTGTCGATTTCCGCGGCCGTGTTGTAATGGACGATGCCGAGGCGGAGCAGGCCGCCCTTCTCTTCCAGCCCGAGCCGCTCGCACAGGGCCAGGGCATACATGTTCCCGTTCCAGCTAAAGATATCCTGGCTGGCGAGGTGCTCGGCCAGCCGCTCGGGCGACGCCTCTTGATGCGTGACGGCGATGGTCGGGCAGCGCTCGTGGAGGCGGGCCGGATCCGCGATCCCCCACACCGTGAAGCCGGGCCGCGCTGCTAGCCCGTCGAGCAGTTGCCGGGCCAGGCCCGCCTCGTAAGCGCGAATCGCCTCGAGCGCGGCCACCAGTCGTTCGCGCCGTGTCGAGGCGGTGGGCGCCAGCTTCGCGCCCAGGTCGGCAAGGTAGTGGACGGCCGCGGTCAGGCCGGCCAGCCCTTCGTGGTTCTGGGTCCCTGTCATCCACTTGTCGGGCAACGCGTTTGAAGCGGGCCGCACCTTGTCGGGCAGCAGTTTCTCGAGCAACGCGCGGCGGCCCCACAACACTCCCACGTGCGGGCCAAAAAACTTGTACGCCGAGCAGGCGAGAAAATCGCAGTCCCAAGCCTGCACGTCGATGATGCCGTGCGGCGCATAGTGGACTGCATCCAGGAAGACCAGGGCCCCGGCCGCGTGCGCCAGCCGGGCCACATCGCGCACGTCGTTGATGGTGCCCACCGCGTTGGAAGCGCAGCCCACCGCCACCAGCCGCGTACGCTTACCAAGCAACTGGCGGTAGGCAGCGAGATCAAGTGTGCAGTCATCCAAGCGGATGGGAATGCGGTGGCAGACCGCACCGGCTTCGCGCGCGGCACTTGCCCAGGGGCTGATGTTGGCATCGTGATCCAGTTCGCTGACGATGATCTCGTCGCCCGGCTCGAGAGTTCTGCGCAGTGCGTGGGAAAGATGCCAGGTGAGCGTGGTCATGTTCTGCCCGAAGACGATCTCCTCGGGGGCAGGAGCGTTGAGCAGATCGGCCGCCGCCCGGTGCGCCTCGGCGATGACCGCGTCCGATTCGCGGCTGGTGGCAAAGCAGCCCGCATGATTGGCGTTGCAGCGAGTGAGGTAATCGGTGAGCGCGTCGATGACGCGGCGGGGCACCTGCGTCCCGCCCGGGCCGTCGAGGAAAATGGACTGCGGCCTCGCTGCCAGCGCCGGAAACTCACGCCGGCATGCTTCCACGTCGAACATGACTGCACCCTTCGTCAAATGATGGTTGCGACCGCTCCACTGCCATCTTATGGTTTCTGGGAACGGGTCCGCGCCGGTCCGCGTCAATCTGTGTGACCGGGCTACTCGTCCTATATTCAAGCAATGCCCGGGCAGCCCTTCTACGAGGTGGCACGATGCGACACAGGATGCCTTTACTGCTGGCGGCCTTCCTTCTCACCGGTTGCGGCAAGCAGGCGGTTCCGGTCGAGGATCCCGGTCCGGTTCTGTCCGGGCCGAGCTTCGGCATCACTCTCAAATGCCGCCCCACCGAGGGCAAGAGTGCCCACGTCACCGTGGTGGATGACAGCCATACCTCTCGCCGCGTCACCGACGAGGCGGGCAAGGTCATCCTCAAGGAAGACGACCACCAGGTCAGGCGAGAGGAATATGTGGAGACGGTGGAAGAGGGGGGCGGCGAGGCGCTGCCCGCCAAGTTTCGCCGCCGCTACAGCAAGGCGACGGTGCTCAGCAACGAACAGCCTCCGCGCGCCAGAGAACACGAAGGGCGAACACTCAACTTCGTCATTACTGATGAAGATTATGTCGTGATGGAATAGGTTACGCCGTCACTGTCGATTGACCTTATCGACAAGAACTCCCGCGCCACGGCCCGGGCCCTCCAGGACACGGTCATCACGCCATCGGCAGCGGTCAAGGTGGGGGAGACCTGGCCGGTCGACGTCGACCAGCTCTTTGCCGCGCTCGGCATCCAGGGGACACTCGATAGCCCGGCCTCCAGCGCCACCGCCAAGCTCGCCGCGGTCGAGGAAAAAGACGGGCAATTCCACGGCACCATCGAAGTGACCGCCAACCTCTATCTGAAGAGCATGCCGGGCCGGAAGTTCGACGCCCCAGCCCTCTTCGATTGCACCTTTACCCTGCACGGGCTGATCGACGGCAGCAGCACCGCGGGCACCGTCGCCATGGACGCCACACTCAACGGCAAATCCACGGTGGCCGCCGGGGCCGAGCAACTCACCCTCGATCTCGCGCGCAAGATCCGCCTGAACATCAAGCGGTCCGCCGAAGAATGATTCGAGCCAGGGAATCAAACCGGGGTCACAATCTCCAGCAACTCAACCGCGGGCTGCTCGT
>JBFWSD010000011.1:0-18379 GCA_050248575.1 Gemmataceae bacterium | reverse complement strand
CTCCAGCCGCGCGCCCATTTGTTCGCCCAGATCTTCCAGATCGTCCTGGTAGTGCTCGGTGATGCCGACGAAATCGAAACGCTCGAGCGGGAAACGCCACAGA
Organism: Gemmataceae bacterium; assembly: GCA_050248575.1. GTDB lineage: Bacteria > Planctomycetota > Planctomycetia > Gemmatales > Gemmataceae > JBFWSD01. The sequence goes on along the minus strand of JBFWSD010000011.1, from coordinate 18,276 downwards.
AAGCGAGCGTAGCGGTCGCGATAGTGGGGATGGAGCAGGAACTTGTCGAGGGGCCACTGCTCTCGAGCCACGCGGCCGTTCATGCGCGTGCTGTCGGTCACTTGCTGGCGGCGATAATGCCGGTAGGCCGAGAGCAGCCGATCGATGGGGTCTCTCAACCAGGTGATGAATTTCACCGGGCCGCGCCGGGCCAGTCCGGCATACTTGAGCGGCAAGAAGTGACCGTGAATGCAGTCGACCGCGGGCCATGGGCTTACCAGCCCGCGCGCAAGCTCCCAGAGTGCGCGAGTCTTGCGCGCCAGGCTCGGCACGTTCATGGGGCGATCGCCGTAATCCAGGCAGATACGCGCAGCACCGAAGTGGCTTTCCAGCGCGTGGCGGAAGCTGGTGCCCGCCGTCTTGGGCACGTGGACCGAGATCCAGAGCATGGTACCCGTTCCTCCTTGAACTCGCCGTGCAATGATGCCACATCCGGGCGCGAACGGGCAAGGCCGGATGAGCCATGAACACATTGCCTGCGTGCCCGCAGGACACGAATTATTTCTGGGAGAGCTGTTTCACCAGGGCAACAAAGCGGGGTTCCGTGGCCAGCGCGGCGAACGCGGGTTCATTGCGGAGTCGCTGAGCGTCGTCGAACCCGTTAGCAGCGGCGCGGCGCAACAAGTCCAGAGCGAGGTCGTTGAGCGCGGGCTGTTGTTGCTGCTTGGCTGTCCCCGCAACCTGGGCGGTGAGCTGCGCCGTCTGGTAGAGCGCCGTGGGCTGGTCGCCGCAATCTCCGGCACAGCCACGAAGTGTTTCGAGCAACTCCGCCGGCCTGTCTTGCATCTGGAGATAGAGCGCGAGCTGGTAGCCCGTTTGCAGGCAATGCGTGCGCAGGTCGGCGCGTGCGGTCGATTGCAATGCCTGCCGGTCGAGATGCAGGGCGTGACGCAAAGCAGCAATCGCTTCCGCCCGCCGATCGAGCCGCCAGGCGGCCTGGGCCCAGCCCGCTGCCGCGCGGCTCTCGGCCTGGAGGGCCGCCAGATCACCGGGCTGCCCCTCGCGCAGTTGCCGAGCTTGCCGGCGCGCGTTGTCGAACTGTTCGAATGCCTCGAGGAAGCGCTTGTCCTTCAAGTAAACCGTGCCCAGCTGTGTGGTGGCCGCGATGCTCTTGGCGCGATAATCCAGCACGTCGGGAAAGTTCGCCACGAGTTTGCCGAAACGTTGCTGCGCCTGGGTGACGGCAACGCCGGCTTCCTTGAGTCGGCCCGCCTGCCCCAGTTCGAGCGTACCCAGGTTCAGATAGCAGAGAGCTACATCTTGCTGGAGCGCCGTTTCCGCCGGATACCGTTGCGCGAGTTTGCGCAGTTCGGCGAGCACCTCTTCGTAAAGCTTGCGGGCCGCGTCGGGCTTCTGACTCATGATTGCCAGGTCCATCGAGAGGGCCAGGCGATCGCGCCGGTAGCGCAGGTTGTCCGGAAAGTTGGTCACCAGATTGTCGAGGATCTTGCGGGCCTTGTCGTATTCGGCGCGGGCCTGATCGAGGTGGCCAAGCTGGAGATGCAGGGCCGCGACGTTCTTGGTGCAAGCAGCGAGCTGGCTGTATTGCAGCGCCGATTTGTTCTTGCGGGCCTCTTGTGCCCCCTGGGCGCGCAGATACTCGGGCAGAGCTTCTTCGAGCCGCCCGCTACGCTGGAACAGGCTGGCCAGCCCGAGCTGGCAGAAATCGCGCTGGGCCGTCAGTTGCTGGTCGGCGGGCGTGGCTTCCAGCAGCTGGTCGATGTCCTTGGCAGCGGCGCGGTAAGAGCGTTCGGCCTGCGCTGACTGCCCTTCATCCGCCTCGAGCCGGGCCAGGGCTAGGCGGCTATCGATCAGTCGGCGCCGGAGAGCCGCGTCCGCGCCATCTCGTGCCACCAGTTGCTCACGCAGCTCCTGGGCGCGAACAAGGTAGTGCCGTGCCTGCTTGCGGTCATCCGTCTCGTAGAGCAAGGTGCCGAGCTGGAAACAGGCATCGGCCACCGCCGCCTGCGGCGCGCCGGCTTCTTGCTGACGCTTCAGTGCATCTTCGTAGTAGGACATGGCGCGCTGAAGCAGCCTGGCGCGCAGGCCCTTCAAGCGCGTGTCGTGCAGAACCTGCTCCTTGAAGACGTCTTGAGCCAGATCGTCGATGGTCTTCTTCGCCTGGTGGAATTCTTGTTCGGCGCGGCGGCCCGCGGCTTCGGCATCCTGTTGTGCCGCCATGGCCTGAACCAGTCGGTCCTCGGCCAGGCGATGCTCGCGCTGTGCTTGGTCGAGATGCTGTTCGGCCCGCTGCCACTGCCAGAGGATGCCGGCAAGACCGAGGCAGGCAACCAGCACCAGTGTGACAGCCAGGCCCGCCATGCCCGGATGACGCCGGCACCAAAGCCAGGTGCGTTCGAGCGCCCCGATGGGGCGGGCCAGAATGGCCTCCCCACCCAGGAAGCTGCCCAGGTCGTCGGCGAGGGCAGCGGCACTTGCATATCGTCGCCGCGGCTCCTTGTGCAAGCATTTCAGGCAGATGGTTTCCAGATCGCGGGGCACGCGTGGGCTGAGCTTGCTGGGGGGCACCACCGTACTGCTCGCCACCAGCATCATCGTGTCGAGGGGCGACTCGCCGCGAAAGGCAGGCTGCCCGGTGAGCGACTCATAAAGAAGCACACCGAGTGCGTGGATATCGGCGGAGGGGCCAACATTCTTGTGGCCCAGTGCTTGCTCGGGGGCCAGATAACTTGGCGTACCCAGCACGGCGCCGGTTTGCGTCTGGTTGTCGGCCCGCCACTGATGCTTGGCCAGCCCGAAGTCGGAGATCTTGGGGACGTTGTCCGCGGTCAGCAACACGTTGGCCGGCTTGAGATCGCGATGCACGATGCCGTGCGCATGGGCGTGCTCCATGGCCCGGGCCAGCGTCGCGATCAGGCGGGCCGCCTCGCGCGTGGGCATCGGCCCTTCGGCGAGCCGATCGGCCAGGCTGTGCCCTTCCACGTACTCCATCGTGAAATAGGGCATGTCGCCATCCATGCCGATCTCGAAGACCTGGACGATGCTGGGATGCTGCAGGCGGGCGACGGCCTCCGCCTCGGCGCGAAAACGTTGCAGCACCTGGGGCTTCACTTCCTCGCTGCGCCGGATCGTCTTCAGGGCCACCAGGCGATGCAAGGTCTGATGCCGCGCCAGATAAACGACCCCCATGCCCCCTTGCCCGAGCACGCGGATGATCTCTTGATTGCCGATCACCTTGCCCGTGAGCGCCTGGCATTCGATGGTCTCATCGTGCCGGCCGGTCAGGGTACGTGCGAATGGCACGCGCGGAATCGGCGCCGCCGCGCGCTCGAAGTACTGCAAGTCTTCGATGAATCGCTCCAGCTCTTCTTGACAATCGGGAAAGTCGCCCAGCAAGGTATCGCGGGCGGGGGCGTGGCTCTGCCGCGCTTTCAAATAAGCAGCAATGGCGGCATCGCTGCGCTCGTCCATCTCGGTGTGATCTGGAGAATTCATGGGGCAGAATCCTGCAACAGGGTGCGTAGTTGTCTCAAGCCGCGTTTCAGCAAGCCGGCCGCCGCGGCCGCGCTGCGGCCGAGCTCGGCGCCGATCTCTTCGCTGGTCCAGCCATGCCAGTGATGGAGAATGATGGCCTCACGCTGGGCTTCGGGCAGACTTTCGAGGGCGCCTGCCAGCCGCAACGCGTCTTCATTCAGCTGGGCCAGCCCGCTCGGCGAGGGATCGTCCTCGCAGGCCAGGCACTGAGCAAGGTGCGCCGATGAGGCTTGCGAAGCGGCATCCAGCGAGCGTTCGCGACTGATGTCGCGCTTGTCGCGGCGGAAATCGCGCACGGCGTGCGCCAGGTTCCGCAGCAGGGCACGACGCAACCAGGCGGCGATCTCGGGATCGTCGCGACCGGCGAAGGCTCCGGTGGCTTGCCAGGCTTGCAAGAAGGTCTGCTGCACCACGTCGGAGGGGTCCATCTTCGCTCGCAGGGCAGGGTGCAAGTGCAGCCGGGCCAGCAGCCTCAGATAGGCTCGAAATCGCTCCAGTTCTTGCTCGGCGGCCGCGCCGGGACTACCCATCACTGCACCCATGGGAGTGAAGTGGCCACTGGCCGATCGCGCGGCCCCGAACATCACACCGAATCCGCTTATTATTGCCATCGCGACACACCGACTCAAGTCACGGAACTGGTCAGCTACGGGAAAGAAGCCCTTACCGGCGCGGGCAGGGCGCGCTTTTTCATTCTTTTTTTGAGGCGGCAAGGCGCGCCCTGATCCGGGGACGGCGGGCTTTCCTCTCATAGCACGACTCGCAACGGCTGAGGACCCAGCGATGACAGCGCAACGTCAATGGCCCGTGGTTGCTGCCCTCTTGCTGACGGCCGGTTGCCAGGGGCAGCCGCCTTATCGGGGCAAGACGGTCGCACAGCTCGAACGCATGCTCCATGACCGCGAAGCCACCGTGCAGGTGCAAGGGGCCATGGGTCTGAGCGGGCACGGGCCGGCGGCTCTTGCCGCGGTGCCCGCGCTCATTGAGTTGTTTGGCAGCGACGACGCGCTGGTTCGCCAGCATGCGGCGCTTGCGCTGGGCAACATCGGCCCCGACGGGGCCGAGGCGGCGGTGCCCGTCCTCACGGCGGCGCTGAGCGATCCGGAATGGATCGTGCGCCGGCAAGCCGCGGTGGCCCTGGCACGACTGGGACCGCAGGCGCAGGCAGCCGTTCCTCACCTGCAAGAGCTGACGCGTGATCCCAGTTCGGTCGTGCGTACCGCGGCCCTGCAAACGCTCAACGAACTCCAGCCCTGAGGTGCTTCATGTATGACAGGAACAAGACTGCGCGCCGCGGCTTCACGTTGATCGAGCTGCTGGTGGTGATCGCCATCATCGGCGTGCTGATCGGGCTGATGCTGCCCGCCGTGCAACGCGTGCGCGAGGCCGCCAATCGCCTGGCCTGCGCCAATCATCTCAAGCAACTCGGGCTCGCCCTGCACAACTATCACGACAGCAGTCACTACTTGCCCCCGGGCGTGTACACGACGGGCAACACGCAAGACTCCTGGGCCACCGGCTTCACGTACTTGCTGCCCTACCTGGAGCAGGGCAACTTGCACCGGCTCTATGACTTCGACCGCCCCTGGTTCGACAAGGCCAACTACACGGCGGTAGGCATCGAGGTGACGCTCTTCTATTGCCCCAGCAATCGCAAGACCGGCAGCCTCGACCTGGAACCGATCAAGGCCCAGTGGGGCTGCGACATGCCCCCGCAGGCAGCGGGCTGCGATTACGCCTTCTGTAAAGGGGCCAATGCGTCGCTCGACGGCGAAGAGAGGCTGCCCATGAGCGTGCGCGGCGTCTTCAATCTTTTCTACGCCAACGCCGCCGCCGGCAACGCCTTCGGCACCTCGTACCGCCGCTTCGACGACATCAGCGACGGCCTCAGCAACACGATTTTCATGGGCGACGCCGCGGGCGGTTCGACCTACTATCCCGTGCGGGCCTTGAAGCAGCCCGACGTGGCGACGATCTATCCCATCACCAACCAGACGGTGCCCATCGAGCAGTCGTGGGCGGCCTCCAGCATGGGGGACCCGTGGCATCCGTGGTATGGCAGCGTCCTTGCCGTCACCGCCCAGTATGGCATGGGCGACCAGCCCGACGATGAGAAGATGAATCGAACGCCGGCCACGCCGACGATCATCGGCCTCGACAACTCGGGCTACAATGAACGTCGGGTGGACTTCGTCAGCGGCTTTCGCAGCCGCCACCCCGGGGGCTGCAACTTCCTGTTCGGCGACGGCAGCGTCCACTTTCTTGCGGAATCGATCCGCCCGGCAGCCTATCGCGCGCTCTCCACCTATGCGGGCGGCGAAGTTGTGCCCGAATCCGATTATTAGCGCGGCAGCCTCACTTCAATTCAACGGTCCTGGCCTTCGCCAGATCCAGGCGCAGCACGTGCACGTGGCTGTTCTGGCCGACGGCCCAGATCAGGCGACGGCCCGGATCGTACATCAGGCCCATCGAGTTGTTGAACGACTTGCCCACGGTTCCCTTGCCGATGGGATCGGCGCCGGGCAATTCGACACCCAGCCAGGCATTGCGGGCGCAATCGTAGAGCAACCAGAGTTGCTGGTCCTTGTCGTCGGCCACGCGCGCGCCGACAAGGACCTTGTCTTCTTCGGGCAAGTAGATCGTTTCGCGGGAGTGCACGGCCCCCTTGCTCTTGCCCGCGGGCTCGAGCGGCGTGGCGACGCCGGTCTTGAAGTCGTAGGCGACGACATTGCCCGCGTCCTTGCCGGCGTCGCTGAAAAACAGCAGCCGATCACGCTTGGAATCGTAGGCCAGGCCATGACGATCCGGGCTCTTGTCGGGCAGCCTGCCCTCGAGGGGCAAGGTACGCCAGGTGCGCGTCTTGGCGTCTAGCCGCCACAGTCCTGCGCCCTTCGGGCCATCAGCCCAGACCACGGCCCCTTGCGGCGTGGCACATACCGTCACGTTGTAGAAGTTGGGGCGGTAAGGATTTCGTTCGGGCGCGCGCGTCCAGCGGCCCGTCTTCGGGTCGAAGAAGTACGTGTACGTGTGCGGCGCAAACACCAGGGACTTCAGGTTCGGATCGTAGCCGGTGGATTTGTAGGTGTGGCCCGTCATCCACGGGTTGCCCTGAAAGCTCCATTCACCGTTGACCTGATCGTTGCTGTAGACGTACTCGATGGGATACTCCGGAGCGAATGGGATTGAGTAGCGATCGGTCTTCACGTCATAAACGTGCGGTGCAGTACCGCTGTAAGCGGAGTGGCCGCCCGAGAAGCGCAGGATCAGGTCGAGATCGGGAGCGTAGACGGCGGAGCCCCAGTCCATGTTGGGGCGGGCCAGCCTGGGCGTGGGCCGCAACACCCACTCATTGGCAGGCAGCCTGGCGAGCTCGGCCTTCACCTTGTCCGGATCGGCGGCGGGCACGTCCTGGTACCAGGCGGGGTCGTGGGCTCCGGTGCGACGTTCGACCGTGCCCGGCTTGACAGAGTATTTCTCCGTGCCCGCCTCGTCGATCTTGGCGGCGTCGATGGGTGCCAGCCAGGTGCCGTTGTCGGCAAGCACGAGTGCGTTGTCGTTCTTGTCGGCGGCAGCGCTGGTGAAGAAGTTGGCTTCTGACTGTGGGGCTGTCTTGCCCAGGTCGGTATGCAGCAAGAGATCCCAGCGATTGCTGCCCGCGTCATAGACCCAAGCTTCGAACGGAAGCGGGCGATACAGTCGTTCGACGTAGCCGGTTCCGGACGTGTAGCCGTAGCCGCCGAGCAGGAGGGCCTTCTTTGCCCTGGGCAGCCAGACCAGGGCGTGGCCGGCGCGCGGGCCAGGCCCGCGCGCCGGCTTCTGTTCTTCCCATTTCTTCTTCACGACGTCGAACGTCCAGGTATCGGCGAAGAGCTGGTCGAGACGATCGCCGCCGAAGAGCACGATCTTCTTGTGGACAGGGTCGTAGCAGAGCCGCGCGTTGGCCCGGGCCGGCGGCTGCACGTCGAGTTCGAGTTGCTCCCATTTGTTCGAGGACGGAGTGTAGGTCCAGGTGCCCGGATCGCCGCGAGCGCTCTCGATGTTGCCGCCGCCAAAAAGGACGAACTGCTTGTTGTGCTGGTCGTAGCACATCGAGCTCCAGAGCAGGTTGCCCTTCAGGGTCCGCTCGGGATCGGTCTCGGGAGCCAGGTCGGTCCATTCCCGCCGGGCAGGGTCATAGCGAAACGTCTTGCCCTTCGCGAAGAAGTAGAATGCCTTGCTGTCGGGAGCGTAGTCGTATTTCTGGCCGAGCGAGAAGGTGCCATAGACGGTCCAGTTGGGGCGGACATTGCCTTCGCTGTCCTGGAACATCCAGACTTCATTCTTCCAGGGCGGGGCCATACACGGGCCAAACTTCGGCCCCCAGTTCTTGTCCTTGGGGAACCAGTTTTCCCAGCGGCCCGCGCCGCGTTCGAGGGCCAGCACGTCGTACGAGCGCGGCTTGCGATAGTCGGCGAAGCTCGAGCGCCCGCCCAGGACGAGGAAGCGATCCAGGTCGGCGGCGTAACCGAGCGGGATGTCCCAGCGCCGGCCCACGATCGGGGCTTGCTCGAGCCTGGCGAAAACGTTGGCCGCCGGCTCGGCGGCCGGGCTGTCCCACGCCAGCAAGAACACGATCAGAGTCAACGGCAGGCGGCGCATGACGACGTCCTTCCCGAAAAATGTGGGTGAGGGAATGAGGGGACAAGGGGGAAGTGGATTATCGGCCACACGCCGCTCAGGATCAAGTGCCCGGTGGCGGCGCGAAACGCGGCGTGGTAGTTTATTGCATCACGCTTGGGACGAACTGATGCTGCCGCGCCGCTGGTTGCTGATCGGTATCACGCCGGTGATCCTCATAGTCACCGGCACGGTCGGTTTCCATGTGATTGAGGGCCTCGAGCTCTTCGACGCCCTGTACTTGACCGTGATGACGCTGACGACGGTGGGCTTCGGCGACATCGTGCCGAACACCGAGGCGGGCAAGCTCTTCACGATGGCCCTGGCGCTGGGTGGCATCTTTACCTTGTTCGTCACGACCGCCGAGATCCTGCGGGCCATCATCAGCGGTGAGTTCCAGGCAGCCCTGGGGAGACAGCGCATGGAACAAAGCCTGGCCGGCATGAAGAACCACCTGGTGATCTGTGGCTACGGCCGCATGGGCATGCTGGTGGCGCGCGAGTTCTCGGCACAACATCTCAACTTCGTCGTGGTGGACAACCGCGCCGAGGCGCTCGAGAACTTCCGGTTGCCTCACGGCATCAGCCTGGTGGGCGACGCCACCTCCGACGAAGTGCTGCGCCACGCCGGCGTCGATCGAGCCCGGGCCCTGGTGACGGTCGCCGGTTCCGACGCCGACAACCTGTACATCACCATGAGCGCGCGGCTGCTGAACGAGAAACTCTTCATCGTGGCCCGCGCCGAGAACGAACCGACCGAGCAGAAGCTGATCCGCGCCGGGGCCAACCGCGTGGTCTCCCCCTACACGATCGGCGGCCAGCGCGTCGCCCACGCAGTCCTGCGCCCCACCGTGGTTGATTTCATCGAACTGGCCACGCGTTCCGAGCATCTCGAACTGCAGCTCGAGGAAACGCGCATCAGCAAGAACAGCGCGCTGGTGGGAGTGACGCTGAACGAGAGCGGGCTGCGCCAGCAGCTTGGCATCATCCTGGTTGCCATCAAGAAGTCAACCGGGCAGATGATCTTCAACCCGCCCGCCGACAGCGTGCTCGACGGCGGCGATATCCTCATCTCGCTGGGGCCCAGGCTCCAGCTCGACAAGCTCGATGCGCTGGCGGAGAAGTGACGCTATTTCGAGCGCGGCAAGGCAGCATCCGTCACGATCACGAAATCTCCCAGCAGCTTGTGCTGGTTGCCGTCGAACCTGGGAAACTCCTTTTCGGCCAGCATGGTGACGACCAGGAACGAAGTGCCCTTGCGATAGCGCAGCAGGTGCTCGGGAATGCCGAGCCGCTCTTCGCTGTGGAAGCGGCCATTGACGTGAACGACCTGCCCGCCCGCCGCCTTGAGCTGCTCGGCAATGGAATAGGCCATGCTCGCATCCCACAGAGTCTGGGCCTGCAGGGCCTTCTCGATATCGAATTTCGGGGGAGCGGGCTTCTTCTCGCTGTCCGGCTTCTTCTCGCTGTCCGGCTTCTTCTCGCTGTCCGCAGGCTTCTTCTCGTTGACCGCAGGCTTCTTCTCGCTGTCTGCAGGCTTCTCTTCTTTCTTCGGCTTCTGGTGCTCTTCCATCACCTTCTTGAAGCGGGCCGCATACGCCGGCGACGCCGCCGCGTAAGGCAAGGGAGGCAGGCCCCGGATCGCACCGTCGGGAACCTTGCTCAGCTCGGCGGCCCCCTTGCGCGAGACGATGTTGACATAACGCCGGGGCGCGTTGGCGGCGATCACGCGCAATCCCTGGCTGCGAGCATGTTCCACGAGGTCGCGGTAATCGGCCTTGTAGTTGCCCCACGGGCGGCTGCTGGCCAGGAAATGCGGCTCGGTGATCAGGTCGGCCTGGTACTCGTCGAGCACGTGCTGCACGTCGCGCTCAAACATCTCGAGTGACAGGGCCACTTTGGGCGTTCCTGCCAACGACTTTGTCGCCAGCTTCTCCAGGATCACCTTCTCGAGATGATGGGCCACCGGATCGTCGTGCTCCTCGCCCAGGAAGACCACCTCGGCCTTCTTCAGTTCGGCGATCATGTCGTCGAACGAGGCGGGCTCGCCGTTGCCGCGATAAATGCGATAGTGGGCACTGGAAACTTTCGGCTTGCCGGCGTCTCCCTGCTGCTTCTTGCCCACGCAGAAGAGGAGATCGTTGGAGCGAAAGAAGAACTGCCCCTGACTGATGGCCGGGCTGGCCGAAATCGTGGCGGCCCCTGCCAGCTTGTTCTGCGCGATCACCTTGACCTTGTCGCCGGCGGCCAGCACGTGCATCTTGCCGTCGCGGGCCGCGAAGTAGATGTTGCCGTCGGCGCATACGGGCGAGCCATACTCGCGTCCCAGCCCGGGCAGCCTGTCCTGAAAGAGGATGTTGCCCTTGTCGGCCCCCAGGCAGGTGAACTGGGTACTGAAGAAGTAGATGCGCTTGTCGACCAGCAATGGCGAAGTGTGGCTGGCGCCCGCTTTTTCCTGACGCCAGACGACATGGGACTTGGTGACGTCGCCCTTGCCTCCGGCACGGACAGCCATGGCCCAGCGGCCCGAGAAGCCGGCCCCGATCACGTAGACGATACCGTCGCGCGTGGCCGGCGTGGACCCGGTGTGATCGGCGCCGATCGTCTCGCACTCCCACAGTTTCGTGCCGTTGCTGGCATCGAAGCCGTAGAGGTAGCCCTGCGTGCTGATGACGATCTCGTGCTTGTCGGCCACCTTGACGATCACGGGCGAGGACCAGCTGGCGCCGATGTTCTCCTTGGTGCGCCAGACTTCCTTGCCCGTCTTCTTGTCGAGGGCCAGAAGGGCCAAGCACTCGATCGTGCCGTTGACCAGCACCAGGTCGCCGAACAGAACCGGGCTGGAAGCGGAACCCCAGAAATGCCGTTCCGGGCCTGCCTCCACGTGCCAGAGTTGCTTGCCATCAAAGTCAAAGGCGCGGATGCCCGATTGCCCCAGGTTCACATAGACCCGTTCGCCGTCGGTAGCAGGCGTATGGCTGGCGTAACCGTGCTCGGGAACGCGATCGGCGTATTCGGCTTCGGGCAGCCTCGCCGGGATGTCTTTCTGCCACAGCTTCTTGCCCGTGAGGCGATCGAAACTCAAGACGTGCCGCTTCAGGTTCTTGATCTCGCCTTTCTCGTTCTTGCCGTCGCCGTAGCCGCTGTAGGCGGTGACGAAGACGCGATCTTTCCAGACGATGGGGCTGGAGACGCCGGGCCCGGGCAGCTTGGCCTGCCAGGCAAGGTCCTTGTCCCCCCAGGTGGTGGGCAGCCCGCGCTCCTTGCTGATGCCGGTGCCGTCGCCCCGAAAACCGGGCCAATCATCGGCGTGCAGCGACGACGTCACCAATAACAACGGGACCAGGCAAGTCCATGCGATGCGCTTCATTGTCGCTCCTTGAAAAGCCCTGACCACTCCTTGTCTCTGTGGCCCGGCCGATTCAGTTGCGCGTGATGGTCTCGTGGAGGTTGAGGATGACGCGGGCCACCGAGGTCCAGGCGGCCAGTTCGGCCCGGTCGAGGGCTTGCGGCACGGGGGCATCGCCAACCTTCAACAGAGCATCGACGGCGGCCGCGTCGGACTGGAACTGCTTCAAGTGCTGCTCGTAGAGAGTTGTGAGCAGCTTGGTTTCCGCGGCGGCGGGCTTGCGGCAGAGGGCACGCCGGAACGCATAGTCCAGACGGTCTTCCGTGCTCTTGGCCCCTTGCACGATGTGACTCGCAAAGACCCGGGCGGCTTCCACGTAGGTGGGGTCGTTGAGCAGCACCAGCGCCTGCAGCGGCGTGTTCGAGCGGGGCCGCTCCACGGTACATTCCTCGCGGCTCGGCGCATCGAACGCCAGCAAGCTCGGGTGCAGGAAGGTCCGCTGCCAGTAGGTGTAGAGGCCGCGGCGATACAGGTCTTCTCCCTTGTCCTTCACCCAGCTGCGCTTGGGAAAGTTGAGGTGTTGCCAGTAGCCCTCGGGCTGGTAGGGCTTCACGCTTGGCCCGCCGAGCGTGCGCGACAGGAGGCCGCTGATCGCCAGGGCGTTGTCGCGGACCGCCTCGGCGTCGAGACGATAACGGGCCTGCCGGGCCAGCCAGTCGTTGAAGGGGTCGATCTGCCCGGCCTTCTCGCTCACGAACGACGCCTGGCGATAGGTGCGCGACAGCACCATCAGCTTGATCATGTGCTTGATGTTCCAGCCCGAATCGCGGAACTCGACGGCCAGCCAGTCGAGCAGCTCGGGATGCGTGGGCCACGCTCCCTGCGAGCCGAAGTCGTCCAGCGTCTTGACGATGCCCTTGCCGAAATAGAGTTTCCACAGGCGATTGACGAAGACGCGCGACACGACGGGGTTGTCGGCGGCGATCATCCAGCTGGCCAGATCGAGGCGGTTGCCGCGCCGATCCTTGACCGTGAGAGCGGGCAGCGCTTCGGGCACGGCGGGCTGCACGATCTGCCCGGAATCGTCGAGCCAGTTGCCGCGCGGCAAGATCCGCATCGTGCGCGGGTTGCCCGAGATCGACACCAGCGTGCTGGGCACGGCCTTGGTGACCTCTTGCCGGTCCTTCTCCACTTCTGCAATCTGCTTGCGCAGCGGGGCCAGTTCGGGGGCCACCGTGTTGTAGAACTGCGCGAGCAGCTTCTTGTCGGCGTCGGAGCGCTTGTCGGCGGGCACCTGCACGGCCTTCAAGACGTTGGCGGGCGGCCCGCCTTTCTTGGGCTTGGGATTCTTGGCCAGCTCGGCGCGAAGCGCCTCTTCCCATTTGAGCTGCCCGTCGGCGAGCCCGGGGCGCGGCTTGTCGAGGTCCTTCTTGAGCTTGGCCAGCTCGGCATCGAGCCCGTCGAGCTTGGCCTGCTGCTCGGGCGTGAGGATCGGTGTCTGCGCCTGTCGGCCCACCGCCTTCTCTTGCAGGTCGGCGAAGAAGGATGCGAAGCTGTAGAAGTCCTTCTGCGTATACGGATCGAACTTGTGATCGTGGCACTCGGCGCAGCCCATGGTGGCGCCCAGGAAGATGCTGGCCGTGTTGCGTACCCGGTCGGCAGCATACTTGGCGGCATATTCCTTGGGCTGCGCGCCCCCTTCCTCGGTGGTCTGCAGGAGCCGATTGAAGCCGGAAGCCACCTTCTGCTCGAGCGTGGCGTCGGGCAGGAGGTCGCCCGCCAGCTGCTCGGTCAGGAATCGATCGAACGGCTTGTTCTTGTTGAATGCGTCGATGACATAGTCGCGGTACATCCAGATGTCGCGGTGATTATCGCTGTGGTAGCCGCCCGTGTCGGCGTAACGAACCACGTCGAGCCAGTAGAGGGCCATCCGCTCGCCAAACGCCTTCGAAACGAGCAGTCGATCCACCGCCTTCTCATACGCCTCGGGGGACTTGTCGTTGACGAAAGCATCCGTTTCTTCGGGCGTGGGGGGCAGCCCGGTGAGATCGAAGCTGAGGCGCCGCAGGAGCGTGCGGCGATCGGCCTCGGGCGAAGGTTCCAGCCCGTGGCGTTCGATCTGCCGGAGGACGAAGCGGTCGATGGCGTTGACGGGCCAGTCCTTGTACTTGTCGACGGTGATCGGGGGAACCTCGGGCCGCTTGGCGGCGATGAAGGACCAGTGTCCTTCCCACTTGGCCCCTTGCTGAATCCAGAGTTTGAGCAGGGCGATGTCGCGCGGCGACAGTTCCTTGTTGAACTTGCGCGGCGGCATGCGGCGGCGGGCATCGGGCTCGAGGATCTTCTCGATCAGCTTGCTCATCTAGGGGTGGCCGGGGGCAATGATCAGGTAGCCCTCGCGTTTGCCCAGGGCGTCCTTCTCTTCGTCCAGGCGCAGGTCGCCCTTGCGGGTCCCCTTGTCGGGGCCGTGGCAAGCGTAGCACTTGTCGGCCAGGATGGGCCTGATGTCGCGATTGAACTTCACTTCCCTGGGCAAGGGCTGCTCGGCAGCTGCCATCCCTGCCTGTGTCGTGAAGAACACCAGTGCCGTCAGCAAGACAGGCCGTCGCATGCGCACTCTCCGATTGCAAGTTGAGGCGTGAGGTCCAGCGGCCCTTCAAGATTAAACGGAATGCCGGCCAAGCTCAAGTTCCAGGGCCAAGAAACTGTAACCGCCCGGAGCATCCGGCTGTCACAAACCGAGCAAGGGCTACTTCTTGGCGGCCCGCTTGATAAGGACGTCACCCATATCGCTGTCGTCGCGGGCCGCCGCCAGCCCGCCCGCGATGTTCTCCAATGCTGCGCGGGGCCTGGGAAAAGTACCCGTCAAGTTTGTCTGTCGCTGAACGGCCTGCTTGCACACTTTGCTTGCACACAAAGCCTGTTGTGCAGATCGCCTCAGGTCATTGCAGTATGGCGATTTAAGGCGAAATTCGCCGAATTGCGACTGTGCAAGCACCCAGGCCGCGGCGCGCATTCTCATGCCGTAACTACTGACTCCCATTTGACTTTTGTTGCCGACACGGATTCGCCAGCCCCCGCATGGGCACTCACTCCACGACATGGAATTGCCGCGCGGCGTGGCGTTTCGCCGAGCATGGCCCGTCCTGAAACGGCTGAGAATGGCAGCCAAGCATCCCCGCTTGCGCAATGGCAGCCTATTTCTGTCTGCTCTTAGCCGTTGCAGGATTTTGATTTGCGCCAAGACACCGGCCCCGAAACGCAAAAAGTGCGCAAACAATCGCCTCAAGTCACGATGGCCAAACGACTTTCGCAACTGGTGTTGACACGGAGCGACATGGTTGAGAGATCATTCGACACCTCCCGACACCTCCCGTTCCCTGCGCAGCGGGCTAGTTTCCCATAATGCTACGCCGGGCCGGGGAAAAGTACGTGTCAGGTTTGTCTGTTCGTGGGACCACGAATCGATGCGAATCGACCGAATGTCAGCTATGCGGGCTCCGACGTATAGAACATCGTGTGCACGCCCCGGATCATGCATCCCTCCTCAGTCCCGTGCCTGGCATTGCTGAGGAACGAAGAACTTTCTAGCGTGTGTGCAAGGGCCGTCGCCCCACTTTCCGGTAGCCCTTGCTGTTGCTGCTGGTGATTGCCTTCTGGGCCTTGGCGGTGTTCGAGACCTTGAACACGCCATAGGTGCGTCCGTTCTTCGAGCCCGCGCTCACGTAGCAGTAGTCGATGTTGACGTGCTCGGCGGCAAGCTGCTCGCAGACGTGGGCCAGCGCGCCGATTTGATGCCGCAGCTCCACCAGCAGTACGTCGGTCTCGGTGAACGGGCAGCTCAGCCCTTTCAGCACCAGCGCGGTCCGCGCCGGGTCGCTCGTGACCATGCGGAGCACGCTCTGCTCGTGGCTATCCATGACCGTCAGCCCGGTGATGCTGACCTTGTCCTTTTCCAGGGCGGACAGGACCTGTGCCAGCCGGCCCGGCTTGTTTTCCAGGAAGACGTTGGTCTGCTTGGTCGTTTCCACGCGAAGCCTCCTGAGATACCGAACTTGATTGGATACACGGCAAGGCCGGCGCACTGCCCTCAGAGCTGCAAGATGGGCCGCACCAGCGTGTACAGTGCCAGCACGAATGCCCCCACCATGACTACCACGAACAGCAATGGGGCCAGCCAGCCCGCCTCCTGACGACGACGAGGCCGCGTCGACAACGGTTCCGAGGAAGCAACAAATGGCTCGGGGGGCGGAGGCGGTGGCGGCACCGACACCGGGGGCTGAACCGGCAAGGCCGGAGCCACCGGCACGGCCACCGCCGGCGCGATCGGGATGGCCGGCGCGATCGCCGGCGCCACCGGCATGGCCGTCGGTGGCGGCTGGGCGTGCGTTACCGTCGGTGCGGCTTCCGGCTTCGCGCCGCGCAGGGCCGACCACATCTGCTCCACCTGGGCGGGCGGATAGGTGCGGCGCAGCCCTTCCACGTAGCTGCTCACGTCGGGGGAACGCATGGCCTGGGCCAGGTTCGGGAACGGCTTGAGGAGATGATGCGGGTTCAATTCGAGCAGGCGGACGCGCAGCCGCTCCGCGTCGGGCTGGCGGCCTTCGGTGAGGGCCGCATCCGCCGCCAGGAGCAGCATCCGATCGCGAACCTGAGCCTCGCCCTGATAGTGATGGTGGTTCGCGAGCTCTTCGTAGACGCGTGACAGCCGTTCCGACATGAGCGCTGGATCCTCAGAACAGGTCGACGATGCACGTTCAGGCTACCGCTGGCGCCTGGCACAAGCAACAGGCATTTGCCGATTGTGCCGACGTGTTGCAACGAATGTGCGCGAGGTTCGTGCCCTGCCGGATGTTGCGCGGGGACTTGCCGTGCGCTTGCTGTCAGCGCTGCGGGCAACGTCACGACAAATCTGCCGCGATCGAGCCTCCTGAAGCGAGCCGCGCGGCAGCCGCGTTCAACAATTAGAGAAGGAGCCTGCCCGGGCGCTCGCCGAGGCGGGCTTGCATCGTTCCTCTCACGGAGCCAGGTCATGATGTCCCGTCTGCGCATCCGGCCCGATGTGGCTGCCTTCGCCGTGCTGCTGAGCGGGCTGCTCGTCGCGCTTGCCCTCTTCACGCGCGATGGGGCCGATCCGCCTGCCACCGCCATCTATCCCGCCAACGCGGTGGCGCGCAACGTGCTGGGGCTGCCCGGCGCCTGGTTGGCGTTTCAGCTGAACGAGACATTCGGCGTGGCCTGCTATCCGTTGCTGGCGGGCTGGTTCGTGCTGGCCGTGATGCTCTTTGCCCGCAAGAACTGGGGAGCGTGGACCTTGCGTCTTCTCGGCTGGCTCGTGCTCGTGCCAAGCGTTGCCATTGTGGGACACTTCTTGTCGGCGGTGATTGCCGAGCGGCCCCTCGTCGGCGCGGGGGGCAACCTGGGCGCTTGGCTGGCGGCGTTGCTCGAGGCCCGCTATCAATCGATGGGGACCTGGGCCCTCACTGCCAGCTTGTTGATGCTTGGCTTCGTCCTTGCTTTTGACGTGGTGCTGGCCGCCCTTGGCCGTGTGATGCTACGAACCGGCGCCTCGATTGCACGCCTGTTCGAACGCCCCACGCAAGATCAGCGCACCGCCGTGCGCGGGCTGGCTCCCGAAACGCCGGTCGCGGAAGTCATCATCGCGCTCGACGACTACGTCGACGAAGACCCGGTCGTGGAAGCCACCGCCGAGGAAGTCATTGTGCCGATCAATCACGCCGATGCCGAGGCCACCACGGTGACGGCCGGGGCCAGCCTGTCGGCCGCGCTGCCGATCAAGCGGCCCACGCCGCAACTGCAAGAGGAAGCGCGTTTCCCGGACTACGAATTGCCGCCGCTGACCTTGCTCGAGGATCCGGCCCCCTTCCCGTACGAGGAACACGACAAGGTGTTGCGCGAGAAGGCTGCCCTCCTCGAAAAGACCTTCACCGACTTTCATCTGAACGTGAAGGTGGTGGGCATCAACACCGGGCCAGTCATCACCCAGTACGAGGTCGCCCTGGAAACGGGCCTGCGCGTCAACAAGGTGACGCGGCTGGCCGACGATCTGGCCCTCAACCTGAGCGTGCCGAGTGTGCGGATTGTTGCCCCCATCCCGGGCAAGAACACGGTCGGCGTCGAGATCCCCAACGAGCACCGGGCCAACGTCCGCCTCAAAGAGATCATTTGCATGTTCGGCGGCAAGCTGGCCAAGAGCAAGATTCCACTCTTCATCGGCAAGGACACCGAAGGGCAGCCCCTTGTCTACGACCTGGCCGAGATGCCGCACTTGCTGATCGCCGGCCGCACCGGCACCGGCAAGTCGGTGTGCATGAACTCGATCATTCTCAGCATCTTGATGACGCGCAGCCCGGACGACGTCAAGATGATCATGATCGACCCCAAGATGCTCGAGCTGAGCGAGTACGGCAAGATCCCGCACCTGATGCACCCGGTGGTGAAGGACATGAAGAAGGCCGAGGCAATCCTGGCCTGGGCCGTCGACAAGATGGAAGAGCGCTACGACATCCTGAGCCGGGCCAAGGTCCGCTCCATCGCTTCTTACAACGAGCTCAGCCACGAGGAGATCCTGGACCGTGTGCGGCCCGTCGACGAGGAAGACGAGAAGCGCGTGCCCGCCAAGATGCCCTACATCGTCATCTTCGTCGACGAGATGGCCGACCTGATGATGATGATGCGTAAGGAAGTAGAAGGGCACATCATCCGCCTGGCCCAGAA
>JBFWSD010000010.1:0-18823 GCA_050248575.1 Gemmataceae bacterium | reverse complement strand
AAGTTGGCGATATCGTCCTTGCCGTCGCCGTTGAAATCGCCAGTGAGCTGCTGACTCCAGCCGGAATTCGTGTAGTAATCGGCCCACAAGCTGGTCTGAAACCCGCTGGCATGAGACCAGGGTCCCAGTCGGATATTCACGGCCGTTGGATTGACAACCGCCTGGGTGGAGGACTGGTTACCCTGGTCGTCGAAGGCGAAGGCATAGGCCAGATCGTTCAGGCTGACATTGGTGCCGTTGATGTTGGCGTGCAGGTAGCCCGCGTAGAAGTTCGCGGTCGAGTAGGGCTGGTAATAGGGCAAGTGATCCTTGTTCAGTTGCTCCTTGGTGCCGATCCAGGCCAGCGTGTCAAAGATGCCGATGCTGGCGGTGCCGGTGGCAGTGGTGTTGCCGCTGCCGCCCGGGGCCGAAAAGGTCACGGTAGGCGCGGTGAGATAGCCGTTGCCCGGGTTGGTGATGTTCACGCCGGTCACGACGCCGCCGGTCAGAACGGCCGTCCCGGTAGCAGTCGTGCCCCCATTGGCAGGAGCGGAGAAAGTCACACTGGGAGTCGAGGAGTAGCCCGAGCCGCCGTTGGTGATCGCCACGGTGGTCACGCCGACGCCGAGTCCAGCCGCCGCAATTTCCGCGGTGGCAGCGGCCCCCGAGCCGCCGCCGCCCGTGAAGCTCACGGTCGGCGCCGAAGTGTAGCCCGTGCCGCTATTGGTGAGGATGACGCCGACGACGCTGCCATTCGCGATGACAGCCGTCCCGGTTGCGCCGGTGCCGGCTCCGCCACTGAAGCTGATCGTGGGGGCCGAGGTATAGCCGCTACCGCCGCTGGTGATTTTCACGAAGGTCACGCCGGTGGGCGACAGGTTGGCGATACCCCGGTTGAGGGCCGAGACCAGCTGGTTTTCGATATTGCCCAGCAGGTTGTTCTGCAGGCTTTGCAGGACATCGAGCGTCATACCCGAGTCGCCGATCACCGAGAAACTGCCGTTGTTGGCAAAGACATCGGTCGAGCCGTTGGGCAGCGAGGGTATCGACACACTCAAAGTCGTCGGGGTGCCGTTGATGCTGGCCACGAAATCGATCTTCTTGTTGGCCGCGTCGACGGTGCCGGTAAACACGTAGTTGGTGAGGCCGGCATCGTTGGGATTGGTGGCGTTGCCCGTGACCTTGCCGGCATTGGGGTTGGGAACGAGCAACTGAAACGTGCGGGAACTGTTGGTGACGAACAATTCGGTGAGGGCGGCGTCGAAATAGGTGTTGAGCGGCCCGAAGGCCGCGGTCGCGGTAGCGCCGCTGCCGCTGCCCCCCGAGAAGGTGACCGTGGGCGGGGCAGTGTAGCCGGTGCCTGGATTGATGAAGCTTAGCCCCACCACGACGCCGTTCTCGACGATGGCAGTGGCGGTGGCTTTCACGCCGCCAGGCGCCTGCGGGTCGGAAAAGGTCACGCTGGGCGCGGCGTTCGTATAGCCGCTGCCGCCATTGGTGATCGTGATGTCAAAGGGGTAAAGCTGCAAGTAGTCGGCGGGCGCCAGCATGCGGTAGGGGTAGGACACGCCATTGATCATGGCCGACCCTTCCACGGTGGTCAGGTTCGAGAAGGCGGCGGAAGCCGTCGACGTGCCATTGGTGCCCATGCTGGCCAGGTAGCCGCTGAAGCTGGTGGGCCCGGCGCCGAAGATGGTGTCGCGCGACACCGCCACGCCCACGCCTCCGGGCACGTTGGGGTCAGCCGGGGTCAAGATCACCTCGATCGGCACGCCAAATTGATCGACCGACGAAGTATTGATGAACAGCGTGTTCGTCTGATCGAGCGTGTACTCGAAGAAGTCGTAGAAGACGGTGTGATTGGGGTCGACGGAGCTGGTCATGGTCGGGGCCGAGACGGCCCCCTGGCTGTTGATGATGGCCGCGAGCGGTGGATTCTGGACGCCGATGACGAAACGCACCGCCCTCATGTAAATGCTGGGCAGCGGAATGATCGCCTCACCTTGCTCATTGAACTCGAGCTGGAAGGTGGGCACGTAGACTGGCTGTTGAGGATCGTTGAAAAACGGCGCCGTGGCGGCGTATTGGCCGTCGGTGTTGAAATAGATGTTTTCCAGGTCGGCCGGTGCCGCGGGGGCCGAGAACAGGACCGTGGGAGGTGCGAAGTATTTGCCACCGGTGGTGATGGTGACATCAGTGACCTGACCGCCCGAGACGACGGCCGTCCCGGCTGCCTGGCCTCCGCCCGGGAAGGTGACGGTGGGTGCCCCGACGTAGTAGCCCCCAGGGTTCGTGATGGTCACGCCGGTCACCGTGCCGCCGCCGACCGCGGTGGCGGCAGCCGCCGTCGTGGGGCTGCCGCCCACGAAACTGATCGTGGGCGGTTCCGTGTAGCCGCTCCCCGGGTTGGTGACGATCACTTGCTGGACCTGCGTGCCATCCCCGCTCATCTGGGCCGTGGCGGTGGCGCCGGTGCCAGTGCCGGTAATGACCACGGTGGGAGTCGACGAATAGCCTGCGCCGGCATTGGTCACGATGATGCTGTCGATCTGCCCGACGTTGCCCCCCAGGATCGCTGTCCCGGTGGCCGTGAGCGGATTGTTGAGCAAGCCCCCGGAGCTGAACGTGACGCCGATCCGGTCTCCGCCGTAGCCGGAGCCGCCATTGGTGATGGTCACCCCGGTGACGATGCCGTTGGCGTCGATGATGGCCGTGCCCGTGGCCGTGGTGCCGCCCGGAGGAGGCGGCGCGAACGTCACGGTGGGCGGCACCGTGTAGCCGCCCCCGCCGTAGGTCAGATCGAAACCGGTGACAACGCCGCTCTCAATCGTTCCCGCACCGATGGCCGTGTTGTAGCCAAGCTCGCCGAACATCGCCACGTAAATGGGGGTCGTGCCCAGGTTCGTGTCGTTCTCGAACGTAAAGTTGAGCGGGTTCACGATGAGCTGTGACTCGGCCGTCAGCAGCGAGGTGCCGTTGGCCGCCGTGACCACCGATACGTCGTAGATACCCGTGAACAGAGTGGGGGCCGTGACCGTGAGCGAGGTGCCGTCCGGACTGACCGTGATCCCCGAGGTCACCTGCTGGTTGCCGAAGTTGACCGCGGTGGCGCCGGTCAGGTTGAAGCCGGTGATGGTGACGGTGTTGCCACTCGTCGTTGTGATCGGGCTGACGCCGGTCACGGTGGCGCCGGCGGTGAACTGCGCGTCCGGGTCCACGTTCGAGGTGCCCTCGGCGGTGGTGACCGTGATGTTATAGACGCCGACCGCCAGCGCGGGGGTGGTCACTGTCAGGCTCGTGCCGCTGGCACTGACGACGATGTTGGTGCCAAGCTGGGCCGCGCCGCCGCCGACGGGCACAAAGTTCACCGCGGTGGCGCCCGTCAAACGCGCGCCCCACAGCGTGAGTTCGGTGCCGCCCGCCGTCCCGCCGCTCGGCGGACTGGCCGGGCTGAGCTCATACACTTGTGGCCCGACGATGTACATCGACTCCGGACCGGGTGTGGACGTCCCTTCGGGTGTCGTCACCGTCACCTGGTAGACGCCGATGGCCAGTGCGGGCTGCGCGATCTGGATCGTGCCGCCGACCACGTCGCCATTGTCGACGGCCACCTGGGTGGCGCCGAAATTCACCGACGTGACCTGCGTCGTCGGCGGACTGCCGGGCTGCACCAGGTCCGCGCCCGCGAGAGTGACCACCTGCCCTCCTGCCGGCGCGCCGCCACTCGGATCGACCACGATACCTGACGGGACCGTCGGCACGTCACGCGATTCCAGTTCCTCCACCATCAGCGGCCGTTGCGGTTTCGTGACGTGATTGCGCTTTCCCGTCAGTTTCGTCATGGTGCCGAACATCATGGCTCCTGTGAGGCTGAACGATGCGTCGGTCCTGGGCAGCTTCGTTCGAAGGTGTTTTGTCGCCCGTCATGGGGACATCGGCGGGCGCAGAGAGGGAGAATTGATCAACCCTGCCTAACTCTAGCGTCAACACTCGCGCGGAACAGGTCCCGGCGTGCAGAATCAGGGATAGTCCCGACAGAAAAGGCGAATCTTCTTCAGTTTATCGCGGTGAAGCGCCAGGGCGGACGTACCGCTGGCAAAGAAAGGAAGAAAATGTTCACCGACAGCGGCACAACCAGACGGGCGCTCGTGGTTTTCCCGAAGTTCGGGCTCGTGGGCAGGAGATATGGCGATCCGTGACGGGCCGCAACTCACTTCAATCGGAAAATGGCAACCTGGCTGTTCACATCGACTGCGGCCAGGTAGCGGCCATCGGCCGTGACCGCGACATTGTGCCAGTCGAGCTCCGCCCGGGCGGGCAGTTTCCATTCGCCTACGCGCTCGCCGTTCGCCACGTTCCAGCGCACGAGCTGGCCGTCGCTGCCCAGCGTGACAAGCTGCTTGCCTTCGTTGGCAAACACCGCCCCGCGCACGCGGGCCGAATGCCCCTTGAGCTCACTGCGGACTTTGGCCCCCGCGGAAATGTCCCAGATGCGCGGGAAGCCGCCCTTGGAGTTGCTGTTCGAGACGAGCAGCTTGCCGTCGGGCGAGAAGAGCATGGTCCAGGTATGTCCTTGATGTTGCTTGAGAGGGTGCACGACCTTGCCCGCGGCGTCGCCCACGCGCAGGCCGCCTTCGAAGCCGCCGGAAACCAGCAACTGGCCGTCTGGCGAGAAGAGGACACGATCGGTCGCACCTTTGTGGCCCGCGGCAATCTCGTTGAGCATCTTGAACTCGTTGTCCGCCAGCTCCCAGACCTGGACGCCGCCGTTGCCCATGCCAAGAGCGATGCGCTTGCCGTCCTCAGACACGCCGATGGTGCTGGCTGTCACCCCTTTGCCGCCAATCGGGCCAGAGTCTCCCAGCTTGGCGGGCGGCTCGCGCGTCAGGTCGTAGAGAACCAATCCGCGGCGGGCAAGCACGACGAGCCGTTCGCCGCCGGGCAAGAAGCCAAAGCACCAGCCCCGCCCCACGCGGGCTTCCAGCTCGGCGAATTTCTTCGCGCTCTCGCCTTTCAGGTCCCAGAGCTTGACACTGGCCCCGCTGGCGATCACCAGGAAGCGGCCGTCGGGCGAGAAACCGACGTGGTTGATCTGGTGCAGGCCATCTCCCGTGTAGGGCAACGCTTCTCCGACGATGCCGACCAGCTCGGCGGGCTGCCCTTCGAAGCGCTGTGCGGCAGGGATGTTCTTTGCATCGAGCCGATCCAGGGCCGGGCTATCCGCTGCGCTCGCCGTGGCCAGCAAAGAAACCCACACAATGGCCAGCAGTTTTCTCATGGCTCTCCTCCGCGGACAGACCGAAAGAGCAAGACGCCCGGCCCGAGGGGGAAATGGGCCGGGCGCCACGGGGGTGCGAGTCAGACGCTTCAAAACAGTTTTTCGATGGGCGTGCCTCGCTTGTCGACGATCCCGATGGGGCGGCCGATGTCGTACTCCTTGGTGTGGTCGATGCCCAGGCACTTGAGGATGGTGGCCATGTAGCAGGCCACCGAGATCTTGTCCTCGGTGACATTGGCGCCCTTGGCGTCGGTCTTGCCGATGATCTGTCCGGTCTTGAGCCCGCCGCCCGCCAGCAGCGTGGTCCACGCGCCCGGATAATGCGTATTGCTCGTCGGGCCACGGCCAAACTCGCCCATCCAGATGACCAGGGTGGTATCGAGCAGCCCGCGCTCTTTCAGATCGGCCAGCAAGGTGGCCATGGGCTGATCGATGACGTCGGTCCTGGCCTTTACCTTGTCGGCGGCGCCGCCATGAAAATCCCAGCCTCCCAGGGGCACTTCAATGAAGGGTACCCCTGCCTCGACCAGCCGCCGTGCCACCAGGCAGTTGATGCCAAACGGGCTATTCCCGTAACGCTCGCGAGTCTGGGCTGTTTCCTGGTCAACCTTGAATGCCTTCACCGCTTGATCGGAGTGGACGAGCTTGAGGGCCTGCTGATAGCCGCCGCGGTGAGCATCGGCGGCGGCGGCCTGGTACTGACGATGAAAATCGCTATCGAGCCCGTCGACAAGGGCCGCCCGCCGGTCCAGCTGGGTCTGGTCGACGGTCGGCTTGAGATTGGCGATGCCGGCGGCCGGGTCGTTGACGATCATCGGCCCGAAGCGTGCGCCGAGATGGCCCCCGCCCAGGATATTGCGCGTGCTCGGTCCGTCGGTGGGCAGCCCGATGTACTTGGGCAGCACGAAATCGGGCGGATTGATCTCCTTGCTAATGATCGAGCCCAGGCTCGGATAGGCGATCGAGCCCTGACGATAGCCCGTGTGCATCAGATAGCGTGCCGATGCATGGACGCCATCGCTCGACGACATGCTGCGCAGCAGGGCACAGTGGTGCATTTGCTTGGCGGTCTGGGGCAGCAGTTCGCTGATCTGGATGCCGGGCACGCTGGTGGCGATGGCCTTGTGCGGCCCGAGTGCTTCCTTGGGGGAGAAGGTAAAGGCTTCGGGCGGCCCGCCATCCATCCACAACAAGATGCACGACTTGTGCTTGAAGGGCGTGGCCGCCCGGGCCAGGCTCTTGAACCAGCCCGACATGCTGGAGCCCACAACGCCGGCAGCGGCCAGCTTCATCATGTCGCGGCGGCGGATCTTCGAGGTAGGCAGCATTGCAATCTCCTTTGGGAGGTGAAGTTCTCTCAGTGATTCATCATGAACTCGGCGCAGTTGAGCAGGGCCCAGAAGACGTCGGCATGGTCATCGCCGTTGTTCTGGACATGATCGGCCATCCGCTTGAGTTCGGTCGGGGTCGGCTTGCGGGCCAGCACGGCCAGGAAGAGGTTCTCGATGATCTGTTCGCGGCTGCCCGCGGTGGTCGCCCTGGTCAGCTTGCGATAAATCGAGGCGCCGCCGAAATTGTTGAACTGAGTTGCGTTCATGAGCAAGAGATACTGCGGCACCCCGTGATTGAGAGCCGTCGAATCCTCGTTCCCTTCGGGGGTGGTGTCGAAATACTCTTCGAAGGTGGCAGCATTCTGCCCGCGCTGGCCGGAGCGGGGCTCCAGCCCGATCAGCACTTGCAGCGAGTTCTTGAGCACCACGGGCCCCATCACCTGCACGGCCATGTGGCTGTAGAGTTCCTGGTCTTTCTCGTTGCCCGCGACAGGGCGGCTGGTGCGCTGATAGGTCTCGCTCAGGCAGAGGCAGCGGATCAGATGCTTCACATCGTGCCCGGAGGCGCGGAACTCGTCGGCGAGCAGCTTCAACAGCTCGGGATGCGTGGGCTCGTTGTCGGCGAACATCTGGTCGAGCGGATTGACCAGCCCGCGGGCAAAGAAGTGTGCCCACAGGCGATTGACCGCCGCCGGGGCAAAGTAGCGATTCTCGGGCGCCGTCAGCCAGGCGGCCAGCACTTGACGATAAGGGCCTTTCGGCGACAGGGTTGCCTTCTCGGCGTGGAAGAAGCGGGCCCCCACCTCGCCGTGCGTGCGCGTCGGATCGCTCACATCGGGAATGACGATCCTTCCGCTCGGGAGCGGATCGGGGTGGGGCATCTTGCGGGCTATCATGCCGCGCGGGCCAGGCATCTCCGTGATCTCGTGCGTCTTGGCCTTGCCGTTCATCATGCTGATGAAATTCAGCTTGGCGTACTCGGCGTCGCGAACCTGCCCGAAGAAGGCGGCCATGCCCCAGAAGTCTTGCATGCTGACGTCGTTGCGCAGCTTGTGGTCGTGGCACTCGGCGCAGCCCAGCGACACGCCCATGAAATAGCGGCTGGTCGTGGCCGCCAGGCGGTTGGGGGAGGGCTGCCCGTTGTCGCGATGGGCCAGGAAGAAACCCGCTTGCGGCGTTTCCTTGTTCACCCCTTCGGCCGTGAGCAGGTCGGTGACGATGGCGTCCCAGCCGCGGCCCTTGTTCAGGTTGTCGGCGAACCAGTGACGCAGCACGATGTAGGGCCGCCGCTGTTCTTTCTCGACAAGCAGCAACTCCCAGATCAACCCGAAGTGCTCGCCGTAATGCGGGCTGGCCAGCAGCTCATCGATCAGCTTGCCTCGCTTCTGAGGATCCTTGCTGCCCAGGAAGGCGACGACTTTGTCGTAATCGGGAATGCGGCCCGTGATGTGCAGATAGGCCCGCCGCACGAACTCTTCATCACTGGCCCGCGGCGAGGGAGGAACCTGGGCAGCGGTCAAACGCCGGTCGATCTCCTGGTCGAGCAGATCGGCGACGGCCTGGGGATCACGCTTGCCCCCCTGGACCTGACGCGCGGGCGGGGCAACTTGCTTCACCTCGACCATGGGGGCCGGCGTCACTTCTTTGGCCGCGACAAGCTCTTCTCCTACCGGCGCGGCAGGTTGTGGTGCGACCACTTCAGGGGCAACCTGCTGGGCCGCCGGCGCTGCGACTTCCGTCGGAACCATGGGCGCTGCCACTTCCTCAGTCGGTTCCGCGGGCAACGCTGCAACTGCTGCGTTGACTGCCTCCGGGACCGCTCTGGTCTCGGGGGCAGAGGTCGGTTTGGGGCTTCTCTTTTCCCGCTTCGGAATGACCTTTGCCGCGGGGGCAGCAGCGGGCATGGCGTCTTCGCTCGGGTGGTTGAGTCGGCCCCAGCCGACAAGAGCCGCCGTCGCGAGCAAGCCGAGCAACACGAGACAGGTGCCCGCGCTCAACCAGCGGCGCGATTTTCGACGCGGCGGCTTGTTGCCTTTCTCGGCCAGCAGGCGGCGGACCAGCTGGCGGCCGCTCGGCGACCGAGACAGAAATTCTTTCACCGTCTGGCGTTGCGGCTCGGAAAGCTGCCCGGCCACGTAGGCGGCCAGCAGCTTCCTGGTCCGGGGCGACAGTGTTTGCCTGGTCGGCGGTGCAGCTTCAACTCTCATGTCGGCATCCCCATCGAGCCATCAACGCGGGCGATTCACGGCAACGCCTGGGTATGAACAACTTTTTGCCCGCGAGGTGACAAGGAAAAATAGAAATCCGCGCGCGAGCGTCTCTCCGAGAATCGTTGCCGCGGAGGCGGCGTGCAATTTCGCGACCTGGCAGATAGAATGTGTTCTGTTTCGACCTGTGGTGCGGCGAGGCAAGGCGATGGCAGAAGGCCCACCAGCCGATCTGTTGGAACGCTGGCGCAGCGGCGACGAGCAAGCGGCCGCCGAGCTCTTCGACCGCTATGCCGAACGGCTGGTTCGGCTGGCGCGGAGCAGGCTGCCCGCCAACTTGAACCGCCGCCTCGATCCCGAAGACGTGGTGCAATCGGTCTATCGCAGTTTCTTTGCCGAGGCCCGCGCGGGCAACTACGAGCTCCAGCGCGGCAGCGATCTGTGGCGGCTGCTTGTGACCATCACGCTTCACAAACTCTATAACCAGGTCAAGCGCAACACGAACGGCAAGCGGGCCGTCGGCCGCGAACAGCCCGGCCTGGCCGAGGACGACTACACCTGCTTCATCAGCCGCGAGCCCACGCCGGCAGAGGCGGCCGAGCTGACCGACGCCCTGAAGCAGATCATGGGCGGCCTCGAAACTCCGCAGCGGCGCATCCTCGAGCTGCGCCTGCAAGGCTACAGCGTCGACGAAATCGCCGACGAGGTGGGCTGCTCGCAACGTTCGGTGCTTCGCAACCTGCAGCAAATCAAGGGCCAGCTCCATCAAGGCTTGCCATGAGTGCGAAGATCTCTCCTCCGAGTTCGCCCGCGGCGGCTCCTCTCAGGCCGGAGCTGGAGAACCTTCTCTATCAGTTCGATCAGCAGTGGCGGCAGCCCGGGCAGCGACCGCGGGTCGAAGACTTCCTGGCCTCGGCCACGGCCGAGCTTTCGCCCGGCGAGCGGCGCTTCTTGCTGGAAGAAACCATCAAGATCGACCTGGAGTATCGCTGGCGGAGTGGCCGCCCGGAAGAGCGGATGATCCTGGAAGATTACGTGCGCCGGCTTCCGGAACTGGGTCGGCCCGGTGCCGAGCTGATCGGTGCCGAGTACTGGGTTCGACTTTGCTGGGGGGATCGGCCCGCGCATGACGAGTATCTGCAACGCTTCGCGGAGCAGCGTACGGCCCTGCCGGCACTGCTATCGGAACTCGATCAAGCGCGGCAGAAGGAGCAGGGGCGAAAGCAAGCAAGCCCGGCCGAGGTGCCGGCCCCGCCACCAACGCTTGCCCGTTCGAGCGAGCTGGCCGCCAAGCTCGATGAACTCGGGCTGCTCCCGACCGAACGGGCCGCACAGCTCAAGGAGCTCGCGGGCAAGTTCCCCGAAGCGCGTGCCCTGGGCCGCGAACTCTTGCAACGCGAGTGGCTCACTCCTTTCCAGGTCAACCAGCTCCTCCAGGGCCGCGACGACGAGCTGGTCCTTGGCCCGTATCATCTGCTCGAACGCCTGGGTGAAGGCAGCATCGGCCAGGTCTACAAGGCCCATCAACACGCGCTCGAGCGCATCGTTGCCCTCAAGGTGCTTCGCAAGGAACTGGCCAGTGAACCCGAAGCGGTGGGCCGCTTCCAGCGCGAAGTCCGCCTGATCAGCCAGCTCACCCATCCCAACATCGTCCACGCCTACGACGCGGGCCAGGTCGGCAGCGTGCTCGTCCTGGCGATGGAGTTCATCGAGGGCACCGACCTGGCGCGGATGGTCAAGCGCGGCGGGCCGCTGCCCGCGGGCCAGGCCTGCGACTACATTCGCCAGGCGGCCCTCGGCTTGCAGTATGCCCACGAGCAGGGCCTGGTCCATCGCGACATCAAGCCGCACAACTTGCTGGTGACCGCGCGCAGCGAGGTCAAGTTGCTCGATCTCGGACTGGCCCGCTTGCGCTCGCATGAAGACGCGGCCACCATCCGCGCCGTCGAACACATGGCCAGCAGCCTCACCCCTGTGGGCGCCATCATGATGGGCACGGTGGACTACATGGCACCCGAACAGGCCATCGACTTCCACCAGGCCGACATCCGTGCCGATATTTACAGCCTGGGTTGCACCTTCTTCTACCTGCTGGCCGGGCAGCCCCCCTTCGCTTCCGCTGGCTCGCTGGCAGAGAAACTCGCCAAGCATCTGCACACGCCGCCGCCCGATCTCGAATCGTTGCGCCAGGACCTGCCCGAGGGGCTGCCTGCCATCGTCAACAAGATGCTGGCGAAGAAGCCGGAGGGGCGTTTTCAAGAGCCACGCGAGGTGGCCGAGGCGCTGGCGGAACTGGCGGGCCAGCAGCCCTCGCGCTGGCGCACGGTTCGTTACTGGCTGAAACGAAGAACGCCGCGGCGCGTGGCGGCGGCCAGTTTGCTGCTGGCCTGCCTGGGCCTGGCTTTGAACTGGCTGCTTTCCTCCGGATCCACGCCCACACTGCCGACAGGCATCGGACCAGGCGGGCAGCCCTCTCCTGGTTCGTTCGCGCAGCTCGATGCCGACATGATCCCGGCCAAGAAACGCTTCGCCGGGCAGCCCGCCGAGCTGGTCGGCATTTTCGGCGAACGTTCCTCGGAGGCGGCAGTTTCCGTGGCGATCTCTCCCGATGGCGGGCTGCTGGCCGCGGGCTACGACAGCGGCCTCATCCGCCTCTTCGAGCCGAGCACCGGCAACGAGGTGGGCCGACTCAACGGGCATTCATCGCCGGTCAAGGCACTCGCCTTCGCCCCGGGCCGGCCCTGGCTCGCCTCGGCGGCCGACGAACGGCACGTCTCGATCTGGGACCTCGACAAGAAGAGCGAACTCACCTGGATCGCCATCAAGGGCAGCAAGTATCGCGACCTGCAATTCTCCCGCGACGGCAACCTGTTCGTCTATGCCAACAACGACGCGACCATCCGCGTGTTCGAGACGGGCACCTGGCGCGAAAAATACAACCTGACGGGCTGCTCCGCGCCGATCTTCAGCGTCTGTTTCAGTCCCGACGCCACGTTGCTGGCTACTGCTTCCTGGGACCGTTCCGGGCGGATCTGGGACCTGGCCACATCGCGCGAGCTGCAACGCTTCACCTTGCCGGGACAGGGCAGTATCGATGCGATTCGCTTCGCGCCGGACGGCCGCACCGTGGCGTTGACCTGGGGCATGCAGGTCAAGTCCTACAACGTCGCCAACGGAGCGGAGAAGAGTGCGGCCCGTGGGCCCGCCTATCTCACCAGCCTGGCATATTTGCCCGATGGCACACGCCTGCTCGGCGCGGGCCGCGTGATCCACCGCACTGGCGACAATGGCTGGCTTGGGCAATACTACCCCGATAGCGACCGGCCAACGCAGGCAACGTTCTTGCCCACGATCGTGAACGGGCTGGCCCTGGCGCCGGACGGCCGCCACGTGGCCACCGCCAACGGGGAAGGGACCGTGTACATCTTGCGGCTGTCCAGATGATCGAGGTTCGCCGTGGAAGATTCGCCCATCGAACAATCCCATCGTGAACGATGGCTGATCGCCCTGCTCTTCTTCGTTACCTGTGCCAGCTTGATCGCCGGGCTCTGGTTATGGCGTGGCTACCTGCTGCGCGAAATGGAGCGGCTGGAGCCCTGGCAAGCCGTGGCCATCTGGGTCGGCGACATCATCTCTCTCTTGTGGTTCATCTGGTTCTTTGCGGCCCACGCAGTGCTGGGTCAGCCGCTCGAACGTCCCAGGGGCGCCGGGCTGGGCGCCGCCTGGTGGCTGGCCATGGCCACGCTGGCCGCTGGTCTTGTCTGCGATGGACTCGTCACGCTGATTCTCATGAACGAACAACGCCTGGCCTACGAAAGGGCCGTCGTTGTCGATGGCGTTGCTGAATCGGTGGCAACCAAGCAGTTTCCCGCCAATCTCCGCTTCACGCTCCAGTGTCGCTTTCAAGACCAGGACGGCGTGCTGCACCATGCCGAATATTCCTTGCGTGAGCAGAAGGACAAGGGCTTTCCGCCTGATTTGCCTCAGGAGCTGATCAATCACTTGCGCCAGGGTGTGGTGCCGTTTCCGGTGAAGATCGCTTACGATCCCGGTCGGCCCGCGCGCCACTGGCTTGCCGGCGCCGGCTGGAACGACGCCGACGCTCTCCACTACTTCTCTGCCCTGGTGCTGCTCTTCCAGGCCATCGTTGTCTCGGGCTTCGTCTGGGAAATGATGAAGGTAGCGAACCGGGAAGGACACTTGCCGTGGTGGTACAACCTGCACAAGGTCTTTCCGCTGGTCGTGGAGGCTGGCGTCTTCGTTTGGTTCGGCATGCTCCAGTTCATTGTGCAGTAACTCACTTCAAGCCGCGGGCCATCTCTTCCTGGATCGCTTCCAGTTCTTCGATGCCGACCGAGAGACGCACGAGGCCGTCGCTGATGCCTTGCCGTTTCTTCTCGGCCGGGCTCACGTAGCGGTGCGAGGTTGCCCCGGGGTGGCTGCACGTGGTCGTCGTGTTGCCCAGCGACGGGCTGAACGGAATACCGGGGGCCGCACGCATGAAGCGATTGACAGCATCGCGGCCGCCGGCCAGCTCGAAGCAGAGCATGTTGCCGAAGTGGCCGCCGAGCACGCACTTCGCCAGTTCGTGATCGGGATGCTGGGTCAGCCCGGGATAGACCACGCGGCTGACGCCGGGCTGCTTCGTCAACCATTCGGCCAGCGCGTGGGCGTTGGCGCAGGCGGCCCGCATCCGCAAGGGCAACGTCTCCAGCCCGCGCTGGGCCAGCCAGCAGTCGAACGGGTTGGAAGCCAGCCCCCAGATGCTCATCGTCTGTGTGAACTGGGGCAGCCAGTCTTCCTTGCCGCACACCACGCCCAGCGTGACGTCGCTGTGCCCGCCGATCATCTTGGTCAGGCTCTCGACGACAAAGTCGGCCCCCTGGTCGAGCGGGCGGGTCAAGGCAGGCGTGGCGAAGGTATTGTCCACGACGAGCAGGCAATCGCGCGTGCGGGCAAGCTGCCCCAGGGCCTCGATGTCCACCACGCGCAAGAGCGGATTCGAGATCGTCTCCACGAACAGGATCCGCGCCGGCTCGGCCAGTGCGTCGACCACAGCGTCGCTGGAACTTGTGTCCACGAAGTCGGTCGTCACTCCGAACCGCGGCAGCTCCTGGCCCAACAGCTGCGTGGTGCGGCCATAGAGATAGCTGCTGGCCACGATGCGCTTGCTGTTGTCGTCCAGCAGGGCCAGCAGCGTGGCCGAGATGGCCGCCATGCCCGAGCCGCACACCAGGCCCCAGTCGCCTCCTTCCAGGTGGGCGAGCGCAGCGGCCAGCGTGCGGGCATTGGGATGGCTATCGCGGGCGTAGATGTAGCCCGCCTCCTGCCCTTCGACGATGCGGTCGAGCGCCTCGAGATCGGGCAGCGTGTAGACCGACGATTGATGGATCGGCGGCACCAGGGGCTCGCTAGAGCCCAGGTCGCCCGGCTTGCGTGGTTGGTCTGGCATGTTGAATCTCAGGTGGGTCGGGCTTGTCGATCGAGGACCGCAAAGAGTGTGGCCAGGGGTAGCTGAAAACCCGGAAGGACCTTGCCGCCATCGAGGGATTGATCTTCGTTGAGCGCGGTCCACTGATCGGGCCCGGCATAAACTTCGGCCGTGCGTGTCTTCGGATCGATGAGCCAGACGAGATTGACGCCCGCGTCGAAGTATTCCGTGCACTTGCGGTTCATTTCCTTTTCGCGGTTACTTTCACTCAGGACTTCAACGGCGAGGTCGGGCACAAGATCCGGGATGGGCTCGGTTGGCATGTGGCCGCCGGGAACACGCTCCCAAGATGCATAAGCGACGTCGGGAATGCGGACCAGTCCAGGCATCAGCCGCATCATGCCCGATTCGCAAGAAACCAGCCCCAGATTGCGAGAGTTTACATACTGGTCGAGCAATGCGAAGATGACGCCTGCCAGACAAGATCCGCGGTAGCCCATACCTTTTTCCACCAGGACGCCATCGACCAGTTCGCACAACCGTTTCTCGCGTGCATGAACCTCGAGCACGTCCTTCTCGGTGGCCGTGCCCAGGGCGGGTTGCAGGCGCACGCGTTCCGGCCCGACACCGAGGTCGTCCAGCAGGTCGGCCAGAGTTTCGAGCTTGCGTGAAGTCAGGGTTGAGGACATGGTGACTCCTTTCCCTGCGATTATCGCATGGTTGCCCGTAGCGGACAATCGCGCTCAGCGCGACGCCTCGTGCTCCAGCCACTCGCGGGCCACGGCGTCGCTTGGCATGCGCCAGTCGCCACGCGGCGACACGCTTACCGAGCCCACCTTCGGGCCGTCGGGCAGGCAACTTCGCTTGTACTGGTTCTGGAAGAACCGTTCCAGGAACACGCGCAGCCAGCGGCGGATCTCGTCGTCGGCATAATCCCGGTCGAAACGGGCATGATCGGCCAGGAACAGGAGCTTCGCCGGCGTCGTGCCATGGCGCAGCAGGTGAAACAGGAAGAAATCGTGCAGCTCGTATGGGCCAATCGTCTGTTCGGTGGATTGTTGCTCGCCGTTGGCGCCGGCGGGCAGCAGCTCGGGAGAGATCTCGGTGGCGGCCACATCCAGCAAGGTCTTGCGCGGTTCGCCCGCGAACTCGTGCTCGGCGGCCCAGCGCACCAGGAACTTCACCAGCGTCTTGGGGATGCTCACGTTCGGGTTGTACATGCTCATGTGATCGGCGTTGTAAGTGCACCAGCCCAGGGCCAGCTCGGACAGGTCGCCCGTGCCGATCACAAAACCCGAGTTCATCAAGAGGCTCGTGCGCATCCGCGCCTGCACGTTCTCGAACGTCAAATCTTGACAACGTTCGGCGGGCACCTGCTTCAGTGCCTCGCCCAGCTGCTCGACCGACTGATTCGCGATATCGATGCCGAAGGGCCGGTGCCCGAGCGCCTTCATCTCGTCGAGACAGAGCCCGCGAATGTCGATCTCCCGCGCGGTCACGCCCAGCTGCTGCATGAGCGCGTGGGCGTTGCCCCGGGTGCGTGAAGTCGTGCCAAAGCCGGGCAACGTGAAGGCGTTGATCTGGCTGCGCGGCACGCCCAGCGCGTCCATCGTCTTGCACGCGACGATGAGGGCCAGCGTCGAATCGAGCCCGCCCGAGATGCCGATGGCCACGGGCGGCTTGCCGATGTGTTCCAGTCGTTTGGCCAGCCCGGCTACCTGCGTGTGAAAGATCTCGGCGCAGCGTTCGCCCAGCTCGGCGGAAGCCGCCGGCACGAAGGGATGCGCCTCGACCGTACGCTGCAAGCGCGTCGCGGGCTGCCCCGCTTGCAGCTCGAAGCCGATCCGCTCGAAGCTCATGGGAGGCGTTTCCAGCCGGGCGTCGCCGAAGCTGTTCATGCGCAGGCGATCGGCCCGCAGCAGGTCGAGATCCACATCGGTTGACAGGAAGACATCGCCGCGCTCGAAGCGGGGCGACTCGGCCAGCAGCTTGCCGTTCTCGGCAATCAGGCAATGTCCGCCAAAGACAACGTCTGTCGTCGACTCGTCGACGCCGCACGAGGCATAGGCATACGCCGCCAGGCAGCGGCCCGACTGGTTGACCACCAGTTGCCGGCGATAGGCGGCCTTGCCAATCGTCTCATTGCTGGCGGACAGATTGACCAGCAGAGTGGCCCCTTCCAGGGCCTGGTAGGAACTGGGCGGGATCGGCACCCACAGGTCCTCGCAGATTTCCACGCCGATGACCAGCCCGGGCAGATTGTTGGCCTGAAAGAGGAAGTGCGTGCCGAACGGCACGATCTCGTCGGCCAGCTCGACCGTGGTGCTGTGCGCTGCGGCCGCCGGGGCAAACCAGCGCCGTTCGTAGAACTCCTTGTAGTTCGGAATGAACGATTTGGGAATGGCCCCCAGCACCTCGCCATGATGCAGCAGGCAGGCCGTGTTGAAGAGCTGATCGTCGATCACGAGCGGCACGCCGACGATGAGCACGCCGGAAAAAAGCGCGGCCCCCTCCGCGGCCAGCCGTTCGAGTCCGGCCCGGGCCGCGTCTTGCAGGCGCACTTGCTGGAACAGATCGGCGCAGGTGTAGCCCGTGATGGCCAGCTCGGGCAGCACGAGCACGTTCACTCCGTCGCTTTCCGCGCGGGGCAACAGGGCCAGCATACGATCGACGTTGCCCTGGCAATCGGCCACGCGCAGCCTGGGCGCGGCCGTCGCCAGCCGCAGGAAACCGTGCTCATTCAAGGTAGTCATGAATCATCGGTTCGTGGACGTTGTTTTCGCTAAACTGGATTTTAGCGAAGTGCTGGCGTAAGGTGGCGAGAAAGTTGGGGAGGCCGCCGCAACGGAGCTGCAATGGACAACTTCATTTCCACGTTCAATATCGTCCTGGAAGCCATCAACGACGTCCTCTGGCACGAGGCGGCACTCTATGCCATCCTCGGCTGCGGCATCCTCTTCACCCTGTGGAGCGGCTTCAGCCAGTTCCGTGCCCTCACGCACGGCGTGGGTATCACCGCGGGCAAGTATGACGACCCGAACGACCCGGGGGCCATCAATCACTTCCAGGCCCTGTCCACCGCACTGTCGGCGACGGTGGGCATCGGCAACATCGGCGGGGTGGCCACGGCCGTTGCCCTCGGCGGGCCAGGCGCCGTCTTCTGGATGTGGGTCGTCGGCTTCTTCGGCATGGCCCTCAAGACCACCGAGGTCACCCTGGCCATGCTCTACCGCAACACCGAAGATCCCGAGAACCCGCACGGCGGCGCCATGTGGGTCGCCGACAAGGGCTTCGCCGAGCTGTTTCCGAACGTTCACTGGCTGGGCAAGTTGCTCGCCGGCCTCTTCTGCATCACCCTGCTGATTGCCACCATCACGGGCGGCAACATGTTCCAGGCCTTCAACGTCGCCGAAGTGACCGCGACGAACTTTCCCGGGCTGCAAGACCACCTGAACGCGCTGGGCGGTTCCGAGAACGGCAGCTTCCTCAACGTGAAGCTGGCAACCGGCATCGTGCTGTCGATCTTCACGGCCCTGGTCGTGATCGGAGGCATCAAGCGCATCGGCCACGTGGCGGCCGCACTCGTGCCGTTCATGTGCGGCATCTACCTGATCGCTTCCCTCTATGTGATCATCGTGCACCTGGGCGATATTCCCGCGCTGCTGGGTTCGATCTTCGCGGCCGCCTTCGCGCCGGCGGAAGCGCAGGGGGCGTTCCTGGGCGGCGCCGCGGGCAGCGCCTTCGCCTGGGGCATGAAGCGGGCCCTCTTCTCCAACGAAGCCGGGCAAGGCTCGGCCCCCATCGCTCACTCCGCCGCCAAGACCGATGAGCCCGTGCGCGAAGGGCTGGTGGCCGGGCTGGAACCCTTCATCGATACGATCGTGGTCTGCACGCTGACAGCCCTGGTGATCCTGGCCTCGGGCGTGTGGAATCGCGAGGCGGTGACCACGCTGCCCGCCGACACGGGCATCGTGGCTGCCAAGCCGGCTGCCAGCGCTTCGAATCAGCCCGCGCCGGCAGCGGCGGGCTGGACTGTCTCGGTGCTGGAGTTGCCCGCCAAGGCATCCGGGGAGCCCTGGATCGAGCGCGAGAGCCTCTTTGTCATCGTCGATTCTCCCGAACATGGCGAGCTGCGCCGCCTGACCGGCACCGTCAAGTTCGCTGGCGACAAGGCAATGGTCGAATGGGAAGCGTTCGACACCAAGGAGCGGCCCACCCTCAAGGGCAACGAGGTCTTCGGCAACTACATTGGCGCGGCCCTCACCAGCCAGGCCTTCGATCGCGTCGTGCCCGGCATGGGCACCTGGATGGTCAGCCTGGCGGTGTGGCTGTTTGCCTTCTCCACCATCATCTCGTGGAACTACTATGGCGAGCAGGGCAGCCTTTATCTCTTCGGCGCGCGTTCCATTCTCTGGTATCGCCTGTTCTATTGCGTGTGCGTGGTAATTGCCTGTTCGGGCTTCATCACCACCGACCGCGAGCTGGACAACCTGACCAACCTGGGCACCGGAGTGATGCTGGCCGCCAACCTGCCGATCTTGCTGATCTTCGGCCGCCGCACCATGGGGGCCTATCACGAATACCTGCGCCGCTTCAA
>JBFWSD010000009.1:0-18949 GCA_050248575.1 Gemmataceae bacterium | reverse complement strand
TCTTTGGCCCAGCGCATGATCTATCTGTGAATGGACGTTGAATGCCGCCAGTGCTGGCGCTGCACCCAATGTCGACGCCTGACAGAACCGTTGACTTATCTCAAATGATGAATGTGACTTGCGGCGATTGTTTGCGCACTTTTGCCGATTTGGACCTATGCGATTGCCGCATACCCCACGCTGGACACGACTTGTGGATTTGACGCAACCGTGTTCATTGCGCAAATGCGGCATGGCATCGACGATACCGAACACCCCTTGCGTTGCAGATCCAGAACCAAAACCTCTGCAAGGATTTGGTTTAGGCCATCGTGGGAGTGGCCAGCGAAACCTCCGACCAAAACCCAAGTGGTCAGACATCTTGCATGCCACAGGCCGAGTCATCGGGGCCGACAAGCGGCACAACAATTGCCTCTCCATTTGGTAGGCAAATCGCGAAGCGGCCCCTTGACTTCGCCAGACATGAGGTCTACCCTGTAGGTGCTCGCAGCATGATTCGCACGCTGGAATACAGCAGAAAAAGCCCTGCCCATGGAAATCTGGGCAAGATTCAGGAAGAAATCGCATTCTATGACGGTCCCGTGCCTGAGGTTGGGCACGCTCATCAGAGTTTAGTCGAACCGTCCACCCATTCTTCAACTTTCGCCAGCAGGATTGTCCGTTAACGGGGCCTGGCGCGCCCGCGCGCCCGGACTCGAACAGAGAAAGGAGTCGAATCATGCTCGTACTGACACGCAAGATCGGCGAGAGCATCGTCATCCCGGGCTGCGATCTCACGATCACCGTATCGAAGATCAAGGGCAAGCAAGTCTGCCTGGCCATCGCGGCCCCGCAGGAAGTCGACGTGTTCCGCCAGGAAGTCTGGCAGCGGCAGAATGCCTTCAAGGCTGAGCCCGTCGCCTCGGAAGCAACGCCTGTTTAGGAGGTTCACCGATGAACGCCGCTATCGCTCGCGATTCGCACCTGGAACAAGTCATTGAACAGCGCACCTGGGGCAGAATGCACCACGTGTGTGTGGAAAGATCGTCCAACCGTGTCGTCCTGCACGGGACCGCCCCAACTTATTACGTGGTGCAGCAAGCGGTGGCTGCGGTGATGTGTGAACTGGAGCACTCCGCACCGGGCAGCCATGACACCATCGAGCTCGATGTCGCTGTTGGACGAATCTGAGACGGGTCACACCGCACCGTTAACTAGTGCGCTGGGCGGCTCCCGTCAGGATGAGCAAAGCCGTTCCCGTCGATCCAGCCGTCCGGCATGATTCTTGCACCAGGAAATCGCAGCATTTCGCACCGGAACAGGGTGACTACCATGAGCTGGAATGAATCTGAAACTCTGGAAATGTCCCGCGTTGCCACGCTCGAGTACCTCCTGCTGGGCGACCTGCGCGACCTCCTCGAGGAAACTCCTTCCGACACCACCACCTATCACTGGCTGGTCGCGGTTCTCGATGCCTTGCTCGATACGCTACCGCGCGAGTTCGGGCTCGAAGAAGCGGATGGCTACCTCAACGAGGTGCTTCAGTCGTATCCCAGCTGGTATCGCAAGGTGGCCCATCTGCAGGCCGAGCACCAATCGCTTTACGGCGAATTGCGACAGCTGCGCCGAGAATTGCAGCTGCTGCGCAGACCAGGTGCGTCCGGGCGGCGCGTGCGTCAGGCCCTGCACCGCTGGATGAACCGCCTGATCGATCACCATCGCCGCGAACAGGAACTGGTACTGTCGGCGATGAACCTTGAGGTGGGCGCCGGCGATTGATCGCGCGGGCAGCTTTCTTCTCACTGCCAACTTGGCTGCGCACTCCTGTTATTGTTTCAATTTCTTCACCGGAATAGTCGACAATTGTTGCATATTTAAACGCAAACAAAACCGGTACAGGAGTTGAAATGCCTGATCATCATCACGACCACGACCACAAGCACGGCCCGGATTGTGGACATACGGGCGTCCTCCACGAGGGCCACGTCGATTACCTCCATGACGGGCACCTGCACCATCAAAATGGCGGCTCGGTAGAAGAGCACAAGCTGGCCGTGAACGGCACGAACCCGGCGGATTGCACGCCGGCCCACGATTGCGGCGGCCACGAAAAGGGACACAAGCACGGCCCCGACTGTGGCCACGCCGCCGTCCCGCACGGCGATCACATCGACTACCTCGTTGATGGCCACCTCCATCATCCGCACGGCGATCACTGCGACAATCACGGCCCGATCCAGAAAATCTGACGAGATCCCGCAAGATGCCAGGGGCTGATCAGCTGCCCCTGGCATTCTTCATGCGCAATTCATGGTCCGGGTGAAGCTGGGCATTTTGAAAGCATTGCGGCGACTACGCGAATCTTGCCGGGCTGCCCTTTCCAGGATCCTGCCTTTCCGCATATAATCTCCCCCAAACGGAAATGGCCGGGTGAGGTATCGCACCTCCCCCAAGACAGGATGTCCCCAGAGGTTCCCCGTCCCTTGCCTTCACCACCGCATCGAATCGATCGCGACAGGAAGTCTAACTAATTGGGAGGTTGCGATGGCTGGTCGGCCAATTCGCACGTTCACGGTATTGCCGCATCTTCCGGAACGTTTGCACGGGCTGCAGAAGCTCGCGTACAACTTGTACTGGTCGTGGAATCACGAGGCGGTGGCCCTGTTCCGCCGCATCGATCCCGATCTCTTTGACGAGCTGGAAAACAGCCCCGTCAAGCTGCTCGGCAAGGTCGAGCAGGCCAGGCTGGAACAGTTGCTCAACGACGACAGCTTCCTGGCCCATCTCGATCGCGTCGTCGAAGCGCTCGACAACTACATGACGGCCCCCTCCTGGTTCCAGGAGACGTACGGCAGCGCGAACGATCTGCGCGCCGCCTATTTCTCCGCCGAGTTCGGCATCCACGAGAGCGTCCCGGTCTACTCGGGCGGCCTGGGTGTGCTCGCCGGCGACCATCTCAAGTCGGCCAGCGATCTCGGCATTCCCTTGTCGGGGGTCAGCCTCATGTATCGTGAAGGCTACTTCCGCCAGTACCTCAATGTCGACGGCTGGCAGCAAGAACGCTACCCCGAGAACGACTTCTTCAACCTGCCGCTCATCCCGGAAACCAGGCCGGATGGCAGCCCGGTGCTGGTGAGCATCCCCTTCCCGGGCCGCGACGTCTGGGTCCGCGTCTGGCGCATCCAGGTGGGGCGTGTACCCCTCTATCTGCTCGACTCGAACATTCCACAAAACTCCGCCGAAGACCGCGGCATCACCGCGCAGCTCTATGGCGGCGACAGCGATATGCGTATCCGCCAGGAGATGATCCTCGGCATCGGCGGCGTGCGCGCGCTGCGCGTGCTCGGCAAGGAACCGTCCGTCTGCCACATGAACGAAGGGCACTCCGCGTTCCTCGGGCTGGAACGCATCCGGATGATGATGGAAGAACGCAAGCTCGACTTCGAATCGGCCCGGGAAGCGGTGGCGGCGGGCAACTGCTTCACCACGCACACCCCGGTCCCAGCGGGCAACGACGTCTTCCCGCCCCAGCTGGTCGAACATTATTTTGCCGGCTATCTGCCGCAACTCAAAATGACCTTCGATCAACTCCTGGCCCTGGGCAGGCAGAATCCCAAGGACACGACCGAAGGCTTTTGCATGACCGTGCTGGCCATGCGCCTGGCCAATACTTCCAACGGCGTCAGCAAGCTGCACGCGGAGGTCAGCCGCAAGATGTGGCGAACGCTCTGGCCCGAGTTGCCCGAGGCCGAGGTGCCCATCTTCTCCATCACCAACGGTGTGCACACCCGAAGCTGGGTGGCCCCCGACATGATGCAGCTCTTCGATCGCTATCTGGGCATCGAGTGGGAAGCCAAGCCGATCGATCACAATGTCTGGCGGCGCGTGGAACAAATTCCCGACGCCGAGCTGTGGCGTACGCACGAGCGCCGCCGCGAGCGGCTGGTGGCCTTCGCGCGCAAGCGGCTGCGGGCTCAGCTCACGCGCCGCGGTTCGCCGCCCGCCGAGATTGCCCGGGCCGACGAAGTGCTCGATCCCGAGGCGCTGACCATCGGTTTTGCGCGCCGTTTCGCCACCTACAAGCGCGGCAACCTGATCTTCCGCGACCTCGATCGGCTGATGGCACTGATCAGCAACAAGGAGCGCCCGGTGCAGTTCCTGTTCGCCGGCAAGGCGCACCCGCGCGATCACGGCGGCAAGGAACTGATCGCCGAGATCCAGCACATGGCCCGGCGGGCCGAGCTGCGCCGCCGCGTCGTGTTCGTCGAGGATTACGATATCAACGTGGCCCGCTACCTGGTGGGCGGCGTCGATGTGTGGCTCAATAATCCGCGGCGGCCCCTGGAAGCCTCGGGCACCAGCGGCATGAAGGTCGCCTGCAACGGCGGCCTCAACATGAGCGTGCTGGACGGCTGGTGGGTCGAGGGCTACGCCCAGGACAATGGCTGGGCCATCGGCGCCGGCGAGGAATACACCGACCTCCACTATCAAGACGACGTGGAGAGCCGTGCCATCTACGACCTGCTCGAGCAAGAAATCGTGCCGCTCTTCTACAAGCGGACGAGCGACGGCCTGCCGCGCGGCTGGCTGCGGGCCATGAAGCGTTCGATGGCGACCGTGTGCCCGGTCTTCAACACCTATCGCATGCTGCAAGAGTACATGGAGAAGTGCTACTGGCCTTCGTTCGAACGCTATTCGCGGCTGGCGGCCGACGATGCCAGTCATGCCGTCAAGCTGGCCCGCTGGCGCCGCGAGCTCAACAGCGGCTGGGCGGGCGTGCGCGTCGAAAATGTCGAAACCGCCGGCGCCGATCCCATGCATGTCGGCAAGGACCTCGAGGTCAAGGCCCGCATCAACCTGGGCCGGTTCTCGCCGAATGACGTCGAAGTGCAGCTGTTCCATGGTGCGGTCGATGCCATGGGCGAGATTTCC
Organism: Gemmataceae bacterium; assembly: GCA_050248575.1. Taxonomy (GTDB): domain Bacteria; phylum Planctomycetota; class Planctomycetia; order Gemmatales; family Gemmataceae; genus JBFWSD01. The sequence continues at coordinate 14,038 of JBFWSD010000009.1, read as the reverse complement.
CAGCCCCTCACCGAATCGATGAGCCACAACGGCGCTCACGACGGAAGTTCGTGGGTCTTCAAGGGGCGGATCCCGTGCCGCTCGAGCGGGCAACACGGCTTCGCCGTCCGCGTGCTCCCCAAACATCCCGACCTGGGCAATCCCTTCGAGACCGGACTTGTTTGCTGGGGTTGAGTCTCGCACGCGCCGGGCGTGAGCCACCGGAGAAAAACGCGCGCTCACGCCCGGAAGGGATCCTTGTCGTCCACCGTGTAGATGCGCGCGTGATGAGTAAGGGTCATGTCGAGCGAATCCAGCTGACAGCCCCGCGGGCCGCGCAAGCACAGCGAAATGGGACCTTCGTCGAAGGCGTTGGGAGCGGGCAATAACCGGATCGTCGCCGAGCCGAGCTTGAAATCAAGCGCGGGAGAACGTGGCACGGGCACCGCTTCCACGCCGAGCAGCTTCCGATAGCGCTGGGGCGTCAGGTCGAGATCCGCCACCGCGATCGCGATGGCCCGGATGCCCTGGATCCCGTTCTTGTGTTCGCGCTGCTGGGGAACGCGCAGGCCGCGCGCGGTCACATCGGCACACACAAAGGGAAGATCGAAATGATCGGGAATGGCCATCTGCCAGGCGACCTGCTGACCGTCGGGGCGGGCGCGGCCGCCGGGGATCGGACCTTGCAGGTGCAGCCCGGTCTTGCGGGCCCGTTCCAGCAAGTGCTCGATGTTGACAGGCACCAGGGCGAAATCGACGAGGCCTTCGGGGACCAGTTCCCACGAAAGATGACGCCGCTGGGGAGGAGACTGCCCCTGATCGGCCAGTTGCTTGACGCGTACGGCCTTGGGAATGGATTGCTGGACGGGCGGGGCAGGGGTGTCGAAGGCAATGAGTTCGAGGTAAGTGTCGTCGGCAAAGGCCACCAGGGCATTGCGGCTGCCTAGCCCTGGGTGTTCTCCACCAGGTACGACCGTGAACCCCAGGTTCGCATAGTCGGCCACTGCCCGTTCCAGGTCGTCGACTCGAATGACGACATGATCGAGCGCCAGTCCAGCTGTCATTGGTCCTCCTCCGGCCCGTGTCGCGAGTGGTGGTAGTATAGTTGGATTTACCCTTGGCGTGCAACCTTGAGTGAGGACCGGGACTTTACACGAGCAGATGGTTGACACACCCAGGGGGGAAGGTTAGTTTTGGGGTACACATCGCTGCTGCAGGGAGCGTGGTCTCGGCGGATTCCCGTTGACCCCGAGGGCCATCGTTTCTGACCCTGGTTCTGGAGGGGGAGAAAGCCATGAAGATTCGCGCATGGCTGGTGCTCGGTTGTGGCATCTTGCTGGTCGGTTCCACGGCCCGCGGGCAAGACCTGGAAAAGCTCAAGAAGCAGCTCGAGGATCCTGATCCCAAGATCCGGCTCCAGGCCGCGGTTGGCCTCGGCAAGCATGGCAAGGCGGCTGTGCCCCTCGTCAGGACCATGCTGGCCAAGAATCGCCGCAATCCCAATGCTGCCGCCGAACGCAATCTGGCAATGCAGGCCATCATGCAGATCGGCCCGGAAGCCGCCGATGAAGAAATCATGGGCGATCTTCTTACCATCCTGCACCAGTTCCCCAAAGAACGTGCCGTGGCTGCCCAGGCGCTGGGCAAGATTGGCAAACCCGCAGCCGAGGGGCTCAGTAATTTCGCCAAGAACCGCCAGCTCGAAGCCGACATTCGCCGCAATGCGCTCGATGGACTTGGCGTGATGGGGCCGGAGGCTGCCCAGTTCCTCGACGGGATTGTGCCCAATCTCGAAGACGCCGATCGCAACATTCGTGCTTCCGCGGTGAACACCATCAGCAAGATTGGCGCCCCGGCGAAGGATGCCATCGGCAACCTGTCGCGCGTGGCCAACGCCGATTCTGATGCGGCGGTGCGCATCCAGGCGACCGTGGCCATGTGTGCCGTGGCGCCGACAGCGGAGGAGACAGTCAAGGTCATCAACGGGCTGTTGCAGAACGCCGAGGCCGCCAAGCCGGTCATCGACAGCGTGGCCCGCATGGGGGGCGACGGGGTGCCGCTCTTGCTCCAGGCCCTCAAGAGCCCGGACCAGAACATTCGCTTCAATACCCTGCAATCGATGATCAAGGCCCCCACGGTCGATGGCCGTGTGCTGCCAGGGCTGGTGCCGCTCCTGAACGACCCGGTACTCGGCGTGAAAAACGCGGCGGTCCAGGTGATTGGCAAGGTAGGCGCCGGCCCCGGTGCTGCAGAGGCCGCTCCCGCGCTGGGCAAGCTACTCGACAACAAGGAACTCAGGCCGCAGATCCTGCCCGCGCTGGAACGCATGGGCAAGGGCGCTGCACCGGCCGCCAACGACATCGGCAAGCTTCTCCTCGAGAACGACGTGGCCCAGACTGCCCGTGTGCTGCAGATGCTCTTGAAAATGGAGGACGGTGCCGGTGGCGCTATCGACTCCTTGCTCCTCTTCAACCAATCCGCACAGCCGCCGCAGCAGGCAGTGGTCTCGAAGATCATGGCCGGTCTTGGCAAGGGGGCAGCGCCGGCCTTGATTGCCGCCATGAAGAGCGAAAATGTCATGGTGCGGCAGTCCGCGGCCAGCATGATTGGCGATCTGGGCGCACCGGCCATCGCCGCGGGCGCCGGGCCAGTCCTGAAGGATGGCTTGACTGATCCCGATGCGATGGTGCGGCAGAATTGCTTGCTGGCCTTCGAGAAAGTCGGCGTCGGCATGGTCACGGCGCTCAAGCTCACGCTGGGCAATGCCGAGGTCAAACCGGACGCCAAGGCCCTGATCATCCGCTCGGTCGGCGACCTTGGCCCGCAAGGCAAGCCGGCCGTGGACTTCATCTCCGGCTTGCTCAAAGACAAGAGCCCGCTGGTCCGCCTCGCCGCGGCCGGCGCTCTCAAGAACATTGGCGTGGCCGCCCTCGATGCCGTTCCGAAAATCGCCGAAAACCTCACCGACCCCGATCCGGCGGTACGCACGGCGGCAGCCGAAACGCTCAAGGCTTTTGGCATCGAGGCCAAGGCAGCCGTTCCGCTACTGGTCAAGATGCTGCAAAGTGCGAACAAGGATGAACGGCGAGTTGCCTCCGAGACTCTCGTCAACCTCGAGTTTGCCAGCGTTCCGCCGGTGGGTGAACTGCTCGCCACGCATCCAAACATGGTGGTTCGCGCCGAGGCCATGCGCATCTTGCACAAGCTGGCTGCGAAATCGGCGGAGGCGGCTCCGAACCTGATCATTGCCCTCAGTGATCCCAACGATGAAGTTCGTACGCTGGCCGACGACACGCTCAAGCAGGTGCCGCCCGATGAACTCGTGGTGCATCTGGGCAACGCACGCAAATCGAATCAGAAGGAAGTGCGTACCAAGGCCCTGGAGTTGCTGGTCGAACTGGGCCCCAAGGCCAAGGGTTCGGCCGGCGCCATCCTCGAATATGTCAATGACAAGGATCCAACCATCAGCGGCGCGGCCGTGAAGTACTTCGTGGACAATCGCGCGCCGAACATGAACTTCCTGATCGGTCGGGTCAAGTCACTCGACAAGGAGAACAAGCTGGCGGCGGCCAAGGTGCTGACCCATATTGGCCCGACGGCGGCGCCGGCCTTGGCGGCCCTCAAGGAAGCCCAGAAGGACAATGACAAGGAAGTAGCCACAGCGGTCGGGCAGGCCATCGCGGCCATTACCCGGAAGAAGTAATCCAACAACTACGCTGTCAACTTCACCCGGTCACCGCATGACGCCGGCCGGGTTTTTCATGCACTGACGTGGTCACGCCTGCCGCTAACTCTGCCGCCCCTTTTCCCGAAGAATCCAGCGAGCGGGTCTGGCGAGCGCCTCTGTTGCCTGTGGCATTCGCCGACACGGCAGGGGCAGTGCTGGACCGCTATCAAGAACTGCCGCTGCTTTTCAGTTTGACGTTGCTGCTGGCGGGCATTCTGGCGTGGGCTTCCGCACGCACCGGGCCGCGACCCGGACTGGCACTTGTCTATCTGTGGACCAGCCTGGCAGCGCTGGGTGCCTCCTATCATCACGGGTCGAGCAGGACGGCCACTCCGAATGACCTTGGCGGTCTGGTCGGCGCTGAACCCAGGCCCATCCTGGCACGCGGCCATGTTGTGGAAGAACCGATCTCCTTTGCGCCGCGCGGCCAGCTCGAGCTACGCAGCTATCAGGCCGATCCGCCGCTACTTGCCGTGCTGGAAGTTGATTCCGTCCGGCTGGGAGGCGACTGGCGGCCCGCGCAGGGGCGAGCGCGTCTTGTCTTGCCCGACGACTCGACCGATCTCCATGTTGGCGATGCGCTTGACGTTTATGGACAGCTCAGCGCACCGCGTGCCCCTGCCAATCCGGGTGAGTTCGATGAACGGCGTTATCTGCACGATCAAGGGGTCGTCGCGATCTTGCGTGTGCGGTCCGCGGCACAGGCAGTGGTGATGCGGGAACGCGGCTGGCCCGTTTACCCCGCGCGGATGCTGGCGTCCATTCGTGGCTGGGGCGTGCGGACCTTGCAGCAACAACTCCCCGAACAGCAAGCGGCGCTCGCTTCGGCCCTGTTGCTCGGGGAGAGTTCGGCCCTGTCGCTTGCCGACTGGGAGAGCTATCGGCGCACGGGCGTCGTGCACGTGCTGGTCATCTCCGGGCAGCATCTGATGGTGCTCGGGGGCTTCTTGTGGCTGCTGGCCCGTCTTTTTGGCATGCGACGGCGGCGCTGCGCCTGGGGCGTGGCGCTTTTGCTGTTCTGCTACGCGTTGCTCACCGGGGGCAGGCCGCCCGCCTTGCGCGCGGCCATCCTGATTGGTGTTTTTTGCGGCGGCATCTTGCTCAGGCGACGCGTCTCGGTGGCCAACGCGCTGGCGTTGGCCTGGCTCTTCGTCTTCATGCTGAACCCGACCGACGTGTTTCAGCCGGGCTGTCAACTATCCTTCCTGGCGGTATCGATTCTGTACTGGGGCACCGGGCCATGGCTGCACTACTGGCTGCAGACCGAAGATGGGCTCGCCGAACTGGTGGATGCCAGCCGGCCCGGGTGGCTGCGTGCGCTTCGCTTCGTCGGCCAGCGCATCGCGTTGACGTACTTTGTTACCGCCGTGCTGTGGCTGGCCATGTCGCCGCTGGTCGCGTCGCGCTATCATCTGTTTGCGCCGATCGCGCTCCTGATCGGGCCGCCCATGCTGCTCTTGACCTCGGCCGCGCTGCTGATCGGCTTTCTCTTGCTCCTGTCAGCTGCCCTCGCGTTGCCCGTGGTGGGCATACTGGCTGCACTGACGGGCTGGTGTCTACAACTCTGCGCAGGGTTGGTGAGCCTTGCCCTTCATCTACCGGGCCATCGTTACGTCGTCGGTTTCCCCGACTGGTGGCTCGCTGTCTTCTACTTCGGGGTGCTTGCGTATCTGTTTCTCGAGCCTGTGCGCCGCGCGGGCCGCAGACTGGCCGCCGCGGGAACGGCCTGGCTCATCCTCGCGCTGGTCTGGCCCATTGCCGAGCGCACTCCACACGAACTGCGTTGCACCTTCCTGGCCGTCGACCACGGCTGCTGCATTGTCCTTGAAACGCCCGAGGGCCACACGCTCCTCTACGATGCCGGCTCGATGAATGGCCCAGAGGTAACGCGCCGGCACATCGCACCCTTCCTCTGGTCGCGCGGCATCAGCAAGATCGACGAGGTCTTTCTTTCGCATGCCGATATCGATCACTTCAACGGGCTGCCCGACCTGCTCGAACGCTTCCCGGTCGGGCAGGTAACTTCCACGCCGACCTTCGCGGAGCGGCGGACGCCGGCAGTAGCCGTCACGCTCGCGGCGCTGGAACGACACGCGGTGCCCCTGCGCATCGTCGCACGTGGCGATCGCCTGCGCGCTGGCAGTCTGGATATCGAAGTCTGGCATCCGTCCACCGCCGGGCCCGCAGGTCCCGAGAACGTGCGCAGTCTGGTGCTGCTCGTCCATCATGCAGGCAACACGTTCCTGCTGACCGGTGATCTCGAGGAAGAGGGACTTCACCAGCTGCTCGGCAGACCGGCGCCCATGGTGGATGTGTTGATGGCGCCGCATCACGGTAGTCTGTCGGCGAACACGCCCGCGCTGGCCGAGTGGGCTCAGCCCGCCGTGGTGGTTGCCTGTCAAGGTCCGCCGCGCTGGCCGGCGCGGCAGCGCGATCCCTATAGCGCGGTGGGAACTCGTCTGCTCGGCACCTGGCCCCACGGGGCCGTCACCGTCCGCAGTATGCCGGGCCAACTTGCCCTGGAAACCTTTCAAACCCGACAGACTATCTCAATTCGCTGAATCCGTGGAAAAAAGTTCCATTGTAAAGTCTGCACGGCAAACAGCGACCCAGAGGATCCAGGCAAGCCGGGCAATGTGAGCCCGTTCTACGCGACATTTTCACATCAGCGTATCTCCAAACAGGCTCGGCAACAACGCAAACCGGCCAGGCAGCGCTGCCCCTCCGACCCGCAAAAGCGCTCATGGTATGCCAGTTGCACAGCCGAACTAGGAATGGCTCTTTGATGAGAGTTGCCCGCACAGAGACGAGTGCCTTCATGCTCGACAAAGAACGTATACACGAGGCTCACGAGCCTCGTTGGTCGACGTCCCACTTGTGGTTGACCACGCTCGGCGTCTACTTCGTGCTGCAAGCTGCGCTTGTGTGGCTGGTCGCAACGTCGAGTCCGTGGTGGATCACAGCGTTCCTCGTGGTGGTGGTTGCCCACCTCATGCACACCCATGTGCTGGCCTTGCACGAGGCTGCGCACGGTTCGCTGTGTCCCGTGCCTTTCATCAACGATCTGATGGGCGTGTTCATCGCCGTGCAAGGGCTGATGTCCTTCTCGCTGTACCGCGCCGTGCATCACTCGCATCACGCCTATCTGTCCACCGAACGCGATGAGGAGTTGTGGCCCTTCGTCGACCCGAGCAGCTCGTTGTGGGCGCGACGGCTGGCCGCGGTCTTTGAACTGTCACTGGGACTCTTCTTCACGCCGTTTCTGTTTCTGCGAGCCTTTGTGCGGCCGGGCAGCGTCGTGCGCAAACCCGAGGTGCGGCGCCGCATCTGGGGCGAGTTTGCCCTCATGGGCGTCGTCTGGGCCGCGACGCTGGCTGCCGTTCAGTACTTTGGCGTGTGGGAATACTACCTGACCGCCTTCCTCGCCCCTGCCATCCTGGCCGGCAACTTCCAGAGTGTGCGTAAGTATATCGAACACATGGGCATGACGGGCGCTACCGTGTTGGGCAACACTCGCAGCATCATCCCGTCGACGATCCTAGGCAGGATGTTTGCCTTCAGCGTCTTCAACATCCACTACCATGGCGTGCATCACAAGTTTGCCCAGATGCACGCGGCCGCAATGCCGGAGTTCGCCGAGACGCTTCAGCCCGAGCGCGAAGACGAACCGGCCCCCTTCCCCAGCTACTGGCATGCCCTGCGGCACATGCTGGCCGGACTGCCCGACCCGCGCGTCGGCGCGCAATGGAACCGCGCGGAAGAGACAAGCATCCGTACGCTGCGTTTCCCGCACCAGCCGGCGGCTTCTGCCCGTTCGCACAGCGCTTGATCAGTTTTGCAGATGGGCGACCAGACGGGCCGTCAGTGTCTGCGTGGTGCCCGTGCCGCCCAGGTCGGGCGTGAGGTCTTGCCCTTCCGACAGCGTCCGGGCCACTGCGGTCTCGATCCGCTGAGACGCCTGTCGCTGGCCGATGTGCTCCAGCAGCAATGCTGCCGATCGTATCAACGCAATCGGATTGGCCAGCCCTTTGCCCGCGATGTCGGGGGCGCTGCCGTGTACTGCTTCGAAGACTGCGTACTTGCTGCCGATGTTGGCGCCGGGCACCAACCCGAGCCCTCCCACCAGCCCGGCACACAGATCGCTGATCACGTCGCCGAACAGATTCTCCATCACCAGTACATCGAAGCGCGCTGGGTTCAGCGCCAGTTGCATGCACAGCGAATCGATGGGCAACTCCTGGAACTCGAGGAAGGGAAACTCATCTGCCACCGTGCGGGCCGCGTCCAGGAATAGCCCGTCGCTCAAGGGCAGCACAGTAGCCTTGTGGCAAAAGGTGACGCGGCGCCGCCCGCGCATCCGCGCCAGCTCGAACGCAAAGCGAACGATGCGCTCGGCCGCCGGCCTGGTCACGATTCGCAAACTCTCGACCACGCCAGGCACCACGAAGTGTTCCAGCCCGGAATAGAGCCCTTCGGTATTCTCGCGCACGACAATCAGGTCGACGTTTCGATAAGGAACGGCCACACCGGCGAGCGTGGAAACGGGCCGCACGCTCGAGAACAGGTCGAGTTCTTTGCGCAAGCGAACGTTGATCGATCGAATCCCTTTGGCCACGGGCGTGGTGCACGGGCCCTTGAGGGCGACGCGATGCTGGCGGATGGCGGCCAGCGTCTCCGCAGGCAATGGATCCCCAGAACGCTCAAAAGCCCCCAGTCCGGCGGCCGCTTCGATCCAGCGGACTCGGCCGCCCGCCGCCTGCACCACTTCCCGTGTGCTGGCCATGACTTCCGGCCCGATTCCGTCCCCTTCGATGGCAACCACTGGAGTCATCTCGGTTTTCCTGAGTTCCCAAAATTGTTTTGTAAGCGCTTGCTCTTGTTTTTCGTCTTGGCTAAGTTAAGAATTAGGCGATCCTATGAACGTTGGCGGCGTCAGCTGCCGATGCTAGGAACAGACAATTGATCGCTGTCTATCCTAACGGGCCGGGTGCCCTTGGAAAGGACCACTTTGTGAAACGGACATTCTTCGTACTTTCGATTGCACCCCTCCTGCTGGTCGGTTGTAAGCCGGCGGGACAAGCGAAAGTCGATCTCAGTTCGCGCTCCACGATCAATGTGGTGGCCACCACCGGTATGGTCGCCGATGCCGTTCGCGAAGTGGGGGGCGAGCGCCTCAAGGTCACCGGACTCATGGGGCCCGGCGTCGATCCGCATGGCTACGAGCCCACCGTGCGCGATCAGCAAGCCATGGAAGGTGCGGACATCATCTTCTACAACGGCCTGCACCTCGAAGGTCACATGGGCAAGATCTTCGAAGAGATGAGTGCGCGGCTGCCCACCATCGCGGTCAGCGACGGTGTGCCCAAGGATCAGCTGATCGCCATTGCCTCTTTCCCGGGGGGCCACGATCCGCATATCTGGCACGATGCCGGTTTGTGGAAGCACGCTGTGGAAAAGATCCGCGACACACTGGTCGAGCTCGATCCCGGTCATGCGGACGACTACAAGAAGAACGCGGCCCGCTATCTCGGCGAGTTGACTGCCCTGCACGAGGAAGTGAATAAGAAGGCACAGGAACTGCCAGAGGACAAGCGGGTGATGGTGACGGCTCACGACGCGTTCAATTATTTTGGCCGCGCCTACGGCTTCAAGGTGCACGGGCTGCAAGGAGTCAGCACCGAAACGGAAGCCAGCGTCGCCGACGTGCAGAACTTGGCCCAGTTCATCGCCGACCACAAGGTGCCGGCAATATTCGTCGAGTCGTCGGTGAACCAGAAGAACATGAAGGCCGTGCGCGACGCGGCCCTCGACAAGGGGGCCAAGGTCGAGGTCGTCGGTGAGAAAGAAGACGACCCCAGGAAACTCTTCTCGGATGCTCTCGGCGACGCGGGCACTCCCGAGGGGAAGTATGCCGGCATGTTGCGGCACAACGTCAAGGTCATCGTGGCTGCCTTGCAGAACTGAGTTGCCCCTGACTTTGGCCATCTTGAGAAAATGCGAGAAGCGTTATGATTGCCAAGATGAGCGAGGCTCCGGAGCGGATTGAAGCGGCCAGCGCACCCGCGGTGGAAGTGACCGACTTGACGGTTGCTTATCGGGACAAGCCAGTGCTGTGGGACGTGGACGTGACGGTGCCGCCGGGCGTGTTGATGGCCATCGTCGGCCCGAACGGCGCGGGCAAGACCACGCTGATCAAGGCCATTCTCGGGCTGATCCGCCCGGCCGCCGGGCAGGCCCTTGTCTTCGGCAAGCCCTACACCGAACAACGCCATCTTGTGGCCTATGTGCCGCAACGCGGCACGGTCGACTGGGACTTTCCCACCAGCGTCCTCGACGTGGTGCTGATGGGCTGCTATGGCGCGCTGGGCTGGTTCCGGCGGCCGGGGCGCGCGGAACGCACCCGGGCCATGGAAGCACTGGACAAGGTTGGCATGACGGCCCTGGCGCATCGGCAGATCAGTCAGCTCTCCGGCGGGCAGCAACAGCGCGTGTTCCTGGCCCGTGCCCTGGTGCAGGATGCCCGCGTCTACTTCATGGACGAGCCCTTCCAGGGCGTGGACGCCACCACCGAGCGGGCCATCGTCACCCTGCTGCAAGAACTTCGCGCGGCCGGCCGCACCGTCATCGTTGTCCATCACGACCTGCAGACGGTCGCCGAATACTTCGACTGGGTCACCTTGCTGAACGTGCGCCGCATCGCCAGCGGTCCAGTTGCCGAAGCCTTCACCGAAGCCAATTTGCGCCTCGCCTACGGCGGCCGCGTCGCCTTCCTCAGCAACCGTTAGGAATTGAGAGTCACCAATGGAGTGTCATGATGACTCTCCATTCCCAGCTTTCAACTCTAACTTTCATGGAAACGCTCCTGCAATCACTGGCTGGCAACTATACCTTGCGCATGGTCGCGCTGGGCTCGGGGACGCTTGGACTGATCTCCGGGGCGCTGGGCACTTATGCTGTGTTGCGGCGGCAAAGTTTGCTGGGCGATGCTATCTCGCATGCGGCGTTGCCCGGCGTCATGCTCGCCTTCATGCTCACGCGCACCAAGACGCCCCTGGTGCTTGTGATTGGCGCAGCGCTTGCGGGCTGGGTCGCGACCCTCATCATCATGGCCATCTTGCGTACCACGCGCATCAAGTACGACACGGCACTCGGGCTGGTCATGTCGGTCTTCTTCGGCCTGGGCATCACGCTCCTGACGGCCATCCAGGGAGATCCGGATGCCAGCCAGGCCGGGCTGAAAGGTTTCCTGTTCGGGCAAGCCGCCGCCACCCTGGCCAGCGACATCTTCGTCATGGCCATCCCGGGGGGCGTTGCCCTGCTGGTCGTCTTACTCTTCTGGAAAGAGTTCAAGTTGCTGGCCTTTGATGCCGACTTCGGCGCGTCGCTCGGCTACCGCATGCGAACCTTCGACATCTTGCTGACGACGATGCTGGTGATCGCCATCGTGATCGGTTTGCAAACGGTAGGGGCGGTGCTGATGGCCTCGATGCTGGTGGCGCCCGCGGCGGCGGCCCGGCAATGGACCGATCGCCTGGGCTGGATGATGGGCCTGGCGGCCTTATTCGGCGCGGTCGGCGGTGTGGGGGGTGCATTCCTCAGCAACCCCAGCCTGCACCAGGGGCACGGCATTCCGCCCGGGCCAGCCATCGTCCTCTGCGTCAGCGCGCTGGTCGGCGTGTCGATGCTGTTTGCCCCCAATCGCGGGCTGCTCTGGTCCTCCATACGGCACTGGCAGACGCGCCGCCAGCTTCAGGTCGAGGCCGTCCTCTGCGATCTCTATGAACTGTCGCTGCAACACGAGGAAGAGCGGGGCCACCCCGTGGCCGTCTTGCAGGCCATGAGCGCGGGGGAGGGGGGCGTGTTCCGTTCGCTGCGCGTGCTCGAGGAAGAGGGGCTGGCCCGCCGCACGCCTGCCCACGACTGGCTACTCACGGCCGCGGGCCGCGAACAGGCCCAGCGCGTGCTCGATTCTCGCGGAGGCGATCATGGTTGAGACGATCGCCATCGGCGCCCTCACCGCCTGTGCCTGTGCCGTCCTCGGCGTCTTCTTGGTGCTGCGGCGCATGTCGCTCTTGAGCGATGCCATCGCACATTCCATGCTGTTCGGCATCGTCGTGACGTTCTTCTTCGTGCGCGACCTGTCGTCGCCGGTGCTGATCGTGGGGGCCGCCGCCACCGGGCTCCTCACCGTCTCGCTCGTCGAGCTCTTGCAGCGGACCAGGCTGCTCCGTGAAGACGCCGCGATCGGACTCGTCTTCCCCGCCCTCTTCAGCGCCGGGGTGGCCATCATCAGCCTGTTCTTTCGTGACGTCGATCTCGACACCAACTGCGTGTTGATGGGGAACATCGAGTTTGCCAAGTTCCGCCGCTGGATCGTGTTCGCGCAGCCCGGCGTGCTGGGCAGCGGCTACGATCTTGGCCCCAAGGCGCTCTGGGTCATGGGCACGATCCTGATCCTCAACCTGGCGTTCATCATCACCTTCTACAAGGAACTGAAACTGGGCACGTTCGATGCCGGGCTGGCGGCGACGTTTGGCTTCGTGCCCGGTCTCTTGCACTACGGCTTGATGACGCTGGTTTCGGTTACCGCCGTGGGAGCGTTTCAATCGGTAGGGGCGATCCTGGTGATCGCCTTGATGATTGCGCCGCCCGCGGCCGCGTACCTGTTGACCGACCGGCTGTCGCGCATGCTCTGGCTGAGCGCGGCCTTGGGCGTGGCGGGCGCGGCACTGGGCTACGCCTTGTCACTCTGGTGGAGTGCGTCGATCGCCGGCTCGATGGCCACCGCGCAGGGCATTCTCTTCGTGTTCGTGTGGCTCGTGGCCCCCGAGCGCGGGCTGGTGGCGGCTCTCTTCCGCCGCGCGCGGCAACGCTGGGACTTTGCCCAGACCATGCTGGCCATTCATGTTTTCAACCACGAAGGTACGCCCGAAGCCGAGCAAGAGAATCGTGTCGAAAACCTGCCCGAGCATCTGCGCTGGCAGCCCAATTATATCGACCAGGTCGTGCGCCGGGCCGAACGCCGCGGGCTGATCCGTTGCGAGGACGGCTTGCTCAAGCTGAACCAGCCCGGTCGTCAGCTCGTCCGCGACGTGCTGGTCACATCATGACCTTCGAGCTGGCTAATCGCCCAGCGGGCCGCATCGCGGATCACATCATCCTCATCGTTCGCGGCCCGTTGCAAGGCGGGCAGCCCCGCGCGATCACGCCGGTTGGCCAGCACGATGGCGGCATTGCGCAACAGCCCGCGCCGGCCGGGCCGCTCGAGCGCGGTACCCCGGAAGCGGCGACGAAACTCGGCCTCGTCGATGCCAAGCAGTTCGATGGGATCGAGGGCCGCCAAATCGGCCCGCGCCGCAAGCGCGGGCTCTCTGCCCGGCGGCGCCCTGCGATTCCACGGACAGACTTCCTGACACACATCGCAACCGAACAGCCAGTCCCCCATGAGCGGCCGCAGTTCCTCATCGATGCGCTCGCGCAGCTCGATGGTCAGGTAGCTGATGCAGCGGCGCGAGTCGAGCACGCCCGGGGCAGGAAACGCCGCCGTCGGACACGCGTCCAGACACGCCGTGCAGGTGCCGCAGTGACGGGCAGAGAACGGCTCGTCGGCGGTCAGTTCGAAATCGAGGAGTAGCCCGCCAAGCAAGAAGTAAGAGCCCACGCGGGTGTTCAAGAGCATGGTATTCTTGCCGAACCAGCCCAGCCCGGCGCGGCGGGCAAAATCACGCTCCAGCAAAGGGGCCGTATCCACGACCGCGCGGCCACGACAGCTAGGCCGTTCGATTTGCAGCCAGCTCAGCAGGTTCTTCAGCTTGCCGCGCAGCACAGCGTGATAGTCATCCCCCCGGGCATAGCGAGCAATTCGCGCTCTGGCCCCTTCATCTTCCTGGCTGCCATAGCACATCGCGACCATCACTACCGACTTGACCTCGGGCAGGATGGAAGCAGGATGCTTGCGGGCAGCACCATGACGTTCCATGTAGTCCATGGCGCCGGCGAAACCGCGTGCGAGCCAGCCGGTTAACTGCGCGAAAGTGTCGGCTTCCGAGGCACGCGCGATTCCCACCAGCTCGAACCCGAGTTGCCTGGCCCGCTCCTTGATGTTCGTTTCGAGAGAAGACATGTCTCAGCCCTACTGGTCACAGTTGACCACGCATCATCGTCAACACGACGATCTTCCGTGCCGTTTCACTCCATGGCCTTGATTAAACAGTCCCCGGTTCCAGCCAACAATACGTACGGCGTAAGCGTATACCATTACAAACGCATGGCTGCCTGCTGACTGAAAGTAAGTAGCACCATCGTGTCACACTGCCGCGTTAGAAGGAAGCT
>JBFWSD010000008.1:0-19148 GCA_050248575.1 Gemmataceae bacterium | reverse complement strand
GCGCCGCGACATCGAACGCTACCAGGAAGGGCGCTCGGTTTCGGCCAAGCGCGACAGCATGCGCGAGCTGGCCTGGAAACTCGTCAAGCGCAACGTGGCCGTCAGCATGGTCAGCGCCGTGGCCATCGTGCTGCTGGCCGTGAGCTGGGGCCGCTCCACCTATCTCACCTATCAAGAGCAGAAGCTGCGCCGCGAGAAGTTCGTGCCCGTCTTTGTCGAGGCGGCCCATGCCGCCGTGCAGCGCCAGCAGTTCGACCAGGCCCTGGTGCAAATCAGCATGGCCGTCGAATACGATCCCGAGCATGCCGAGGCCAGACTGCTCAAGGGCCAGCTCCTCATCGTCAAGGGCGACTATGTCAAGGCACGCCGCGAACTGTCCCGCTATCGCAACCTGGTTCCCGACGACGAAACGGTGAGCCAGCTCATCGACATCTGCCGCTCTGGGCAACCGGGCGACGCCGCGATCGCGGCCCAGCTCTCCGACGTGCTCCGCAAGCAAAAGGCCATCATCCTGGCCGCCAGCATGGTCGATTCGCGCGACAAGCTGATGGAGATCTACAAGCAGAACATCGATGCCGCGTGGCCCGGCCTCAGTGCCAACCTCAAGATGGACAAGGACGGCACCTGCACCTTCCGCGTGCCAAGTCCCAGCCAGGATCCGAAGCGGGTGATTCGCAATCGCATCACCGACCTGAGCCCGCTGCGCGGCATCCGGCTCACCGAGCTCGACCTGCACGGTTGCGACAAGATCACCGACCTGGCTCCCTTGCAAGGCATGCCGCTCGAGGCGCTCAACTTGACCGATTGCTCGAACGTGGTCGACTTGACGCCGCTGGCGGGCATGCCGCTGCGTGCCCTCCGGCTCGGGGGCTGTGCACGTGTGAAAGATCTGACGCCGCTCACCGGCATGCCGCTCACCTACCTCGAGCTCTACGGTCTGGTGCTGATCAACGACCTGAGCCCGCTGCACGAGATGCCGCTCACTTTCCTCAGCCTGTGGCGCTGCGGGCAGATCAAGGACCTGTCGCCCCTCGAAGGGATGCCGCTGCGAACGCTCAACCTGACTTCCTGCCCGCAAATCCGCAGCCTGGCCCCGCTGGAGGGCATGAAGCTCACTTCCCTGAATCTTTCTTCTTGCTATCAGTTCGACGAGCGGCATCTGTCGGTGGTGGCGGGCATGCCGCTGCGGAGCCTGCAACTGAGCAGCATGCGCTATCGCGACCTGTCCTTCTTGAAAGGCCTGCCCCTGGTTGGGCTCGACCTGAGCCAGTGTCCCATTGCCGATCTGTCGAAGCTGAAAGGGCTGAAGCTCGAATACCTGAATCTCACCAGCAGCGGCCGCGTGCAAGACCTGTCGCCGCTGGCGGGCATGCCACTCAAGAACCTGCAACTCTACAACTGCCGCCAGGTGCGTGAACTGTCGCCCCTCAAGGGCACTCAGCTCAACACCTTGAACATTCTGGGGACCAACGTCAGCAACATCAGCATTGTGGGCGACATGCCCCTGGAAGACCTCACCTTCGATCCCAGCATCGTCAAGACCGGCATGAACGACCTGCGGCGCGTGAAGACACTCAAGTGGATCGGCGTCACCCAGGACCGCCGCACCTACATGCACCCCCAGGAATTCTGGACCCGTTACGATGCGGGCACCTACAGCAAGTGACGGGCCAGGACGCTTCGCCCCGGACTTCATACAGTAGTGCTATCACTCTCCCATCCGACGTGCTAATATCACGACCATTCCGTTCGACGTATGGTGGAGAGTCCCCGCGCAAAGGAGCAGGCCACGTCACAGGAATCGCTGCCCGCAGTGAGCGTGCCACCCCCGCCGGCGTCGCAGGGGGCCGAAACGCTGCGCCGGATGCTGATCGGTTCGGTCACGGCGTTGATCGTGGCCCGGCCCCTCGTACTCGGTGAAGATCCCGGCTTGCTCTATCCGTTCACGGATGGCTCGAACCTGGTG
Source organism: Gemmataceae bacterium (assembly GCA_050248575.1). Taxonomy (GTDB): domain Bacteria; phylum Planctomycetota; class Planctomycetia; order Gemmatales; family Gemmataceae; genus JBFWSD01. The sequence continues at coordinate 17,182 of JBFWSD010000008.1, read as the reverse complement.
CTGGCCCTGCTCTGGTTCATGACCGCGATCGGCTGGGCCGCCTGGCGGGTCTGGACCGCGCAGCGTTCCTGGCGCGGCAGCCTGGTGGAAGCCGGGCTGGTGGCCGCCGTGCTCTTCGTCTTTGTCAGCGCGTTCACGGCGGCCTACCAGCATCCGGCATTCCTGATTGCCTGGGAATGGTTGGCCCTCTTGCTTGCGTTTTGCATGGTCCGGCAACTCTCGCGCGGCGCGGGGGACGATCAGCGCTGGCTGGCCGCCATCGTGGCGGGCGGCATTGCACTTTCTGCCCACGCACTCTACCAGCAAACCGAGCTGTCGGACCGGGCCGCGCACGAGGAGTTGCTGCGCGCGTCTCCGCTCACCGAACTCGAAAGGCAACAGTTTCTCAACCGGCTCGCGCAGGGAGTCTTCGCCACCTACGCGCATCCCAACAGCTTTGCGAGTTACCTGGCGTTGACCATTCCTGCCCTGGTGGGCTGGTTGGTGGTGGCGCGCTGGCGCGGGCAAGTGTGGTGGAAGCAAGCGGCCCTCGCGGTCTCGGTCCTGGTGATGCTGGCGGCGCTCACGCTGACCAAGAGCCGCGGCGCCATCCTGGGGCTGGGTTTGGCTTTGCTGGTGATTGGCGTCTTGAACGTGCGCGTGCCGATGGGGCTGCGCCGACTGTTCGGCATCGCGGCCGCACTCGTGGTGCTGGCGGGCATCACGGTGCTGTTTGGCGGCGCCTCGTCGGCGGGCGACGGCATGCCCATGGGCGACGCCGTCGAACGCCGCCTCGAATACTGGGGCAACAGCTGGGAAATGCTCACCGACGAGCAGCAACCGCAGCGGCTGTGGCTGGGCGTCGGCCCGGGCAACTTCGGCCTCGCCTACCCGCAGTACATGAGTCCCGCCGATCTCGAAGAGGTCAAGGACCCGCACAACTTCGCCATCGAGATGTGGACCTCGAGCGGGCTGTTCGCCTTGCTGGCCCTCTTGTTCGCCCTGGCGGCGCTGTGCTGGCACTGCTGGCCCGTGCTGCGCGGAGAAGCCGAAGATCCCGCCGCAGAAGCAGAGCCCGCGCCGACGGCCCGCCGCCGCCCGCCCCCCACCCAGTGGGAGTTCTACATCGGCGGGATGGCCGGCATCTCGCTCGGTTTCTTGCTCTGGGGCTGGAGCATCACCGACAAGAACATGCTGATCATCGGGGCGGTGACCGCCGGCGTCCGCTCGATCATCTGGTTCGCTTCGTTCGCGTTGCTCGAGAGCATTCCCTGGCGCAGCAATGGCCGCGGGCTGGCCATCCTCACCGGCGTGCTGGCCACGCTGGTCAACCTGACGATCTCGGGGGGCATCAGCTTTCCGTCGGTGGCATTGCCCCTGTGGGTGATGGCGGCGCTGGCCCTGAACGCGCGCCCCTGGGACTGCGTGCTCGATTCGCGGTTCAAGTTGTTTGCCCTGGTGCCGTTGCCCCTGGCGATCGCCGGGCTGTTCCTCTACGTGTCCTTCGTCTTTTTCCCGGTGCAGGTCAGCCAGTACGGCATGCAGCAGGTCAGGTTGTATGCGCCGGCGTACGAGCAGCTTCGCACGAGCGCCCTGACCGATCCGCCCGGCGACAAGAACGAGGCCCGCATCAAGGCGTTGCAGTTCGCGCAGAAGTATCTGACCCAGCGCATCATCAATCCGCTGGAAGAAGCGGTGAAGACCGATCCCGGCGACGCGCAAGCGCGCCTGGCGCTGGCGCACTGGTACGAAGAACTGTGGGACCTGATGCATCACTTCGACCTGGCGACACAGCGAGCGGTGGATCGCGCCCCGATCCGTTACCGGGCCATCGACCAGGCCAAGCGTGCCCGCGAGGCCAATCCCTACGACGTGGGGGGAGACCTGCTCATCTACCAGATCTATCACAGCCTGGCGCCGCGCTCCCCCGAAAAGCAGCAGTGCTACCAGCTGGCCGCCGAGGCCATGGCCCGTCTCACCGAGCGCGATCCTTCCAATCCGCTGTGGCGGTTGCGTCTTGCCGATGCGTTGTTCATGTCGGAGAGCAACGTCGAGGCTGGCCGCCAGGCCGAACAGGCCCTGCAACTCAACGAACAGGTCCGCCAGCCCCTGCGCAAGCTCACGCCGCAGCAAGTGGGCGAGGCCGAATACCTGATCAAGCAAGCCGAGAGCGACAAGCAGTAACTGCCGGATAAACATTCGCGGTGAGGCGCGGTCCCGCCCTGCCGCAGCGGACGCGCTCGGGACGCGGACATTTGGAGAGGCGACCGCGTTTCGCATCTCCTTCTGAGAGTCACGAAGTAGGCTTTGCTTGCGCAATGGAGGCCTATTTCTGTTCGCTCTTAGCCATTGCAGGAATCTGGTTTGCGCCAATACGCCGGCTCCAAAATGAAAAAAGTGCGCAAACGAACGCCTCAAGTCGCGATGGGAACACGACTTTCGCAATCGGTTGTCGACACAGAGCGACATTGGTTGACAGGTCATTCGACACCTCCCGTCAAAGCGCAGCGTGCCAATTTCCCATAATGCTGTGCCGGGCCGGGGCAAAGTACGTGTCAGGTTTGTCTGTTCCGTGGGGCCGCCCGCCACGGTTGCGTGATCCGAGCGCCCGTTGCCCGCCTGCCGTTTGGCGTCGCTTCGTTTGCACGCCGACGGCTGTTGTGCAATTGACGCAAGTTGTTGGCCGCATGGTGGTATCTCCAAGGTTGTTGACAGAGCGAGTGTGCAAGTGTGCAAAGCGTCGGCCAACTGCCACGCTCGCGCAGCGGGCAACTGTATCACCCTTATCATGCGCCGGACGGGGACAACTTACGTGTCAGGTTTGTCAGTCTGTGAAGACGGACAGGAGGCCGGATAGACATTCGCGGTGTCAAAGCGGAGCAGCGGTCCCGCCGGGCCGACCTTCGCGATAGAATCGGCTTTGCCCTACACTGAACGGAGCGAACATGCGCAGACTTGGCCCGACCCTTTGCTTGCTGCTGCTGCCTTCACTCATCCAGGCTGCCGAGCCCCAGGTGACCGGCATCCGGGCCGTGCATCGCCACGGGCAGACCTTCGTCACCTGGCGCGATGTCGCCGAAGGGGAGGCCGGCGCCGCCTATCGCTATATCCTCTATCGCTCGGACCGCCCCATCACCGCGGCCAGCGTCGACAAGGCTGAGGTCTGTGCCAGCGGCATCCTCAACAACTCCGCCAAGCTCTTTGGCTCTGCCTTCAACGCCAAGGACCGGGCCGATCCCGGCAAGCCGTACAGCGTCATCGAAGCGGCGGGCAAGCCCTTGCCCGCATGGAGCGGGCTGGCCGTCCACACCGTGCCCCGGGCGGGCAAATCCTACTACGCGGTGGTCGCCACCGACGTCGCCGGCAAGGCGGCCACCTCGGTCGTGCCCGGCCAGAGTGCCACCACCGAGGCGATCGAGGAGCAGCCCGGGCCGCTCACCCCCATCAAGCTCTACGACTCCAAGGAGCGGGGCAGATACTCCCCGCAGACTTCGATCACCGGCGCCAAGAAGCTGCCCTTGCACGTGGAGCTGCACGCCAGCAGCGGCGGGGGAGGCGGGGCCAGCGATTACGGCGACTACTACCTCTACTTCTCACCCGCGGGCTGGGGCTATCGCGAAGGGCTGCCCGGCGTCTTCTCGGTGCAGGAAGCACGCCGCAAGGAGGGCAACCAGCTCCTGCTCCGCAGCCGCGACGCCATCGAGCATCCCGCGGGCAAGAACGCCATGGAAACCTACTGGTTCGGCTATCTCGATGTGCCGCAAGGCGCGCCGCACCAAGAGCCCCGCGCTTACAACTACACCGAACGGCGCATGCTCTGGATCGTCGACTGGACCATCAAGCGTTACGATGTCGACCCCGAGCACGTGACCGCGGGGGGCGGCTCGATGGGGGCGTGGGGCTCGACCACCTTTGCTTTTCGGCATCCGGAGATCTTCGCGGCGGTCTATCCGAACCGTCCGCGCACGCGGCAAAAAGGGCTGCCTTCTCTCGTCAAGTACACGCGCGGGCAGCCCGCCGTGATGGCCGATGGCAAGACCGATTACTTCGAGCGGATGGACATGGTGAAGTTCGCGGCCGATCATCCCGGCGATCTGCCCTTCTACGGCTGGTGCTGCGGCCGCCGCGATGGGTTCGCCAGCTGGCAAGAACAGGTCGACATGATCAAGGCGCTCAGCAAGGCGCATCACGGCTTTGCCTTCGCCTGGAACAATGGCGATCACAGCTCGGGCGCGCAGCCGATGGCCCGGGTGCTCAAGTACTATCCGCCCGACCTGTTCGCGCGTAACCAGAGCTATCCCGCTTTCGCCAACAGTTCGCTCGACGACAATCCGGGCAACGGCGACCCCAAGGAGGGCGACCTCGAAGGAGGCATCAACCTCGGTTTCCACTGGAAAGAAGTGGCGGACATGCCCGCCGCCTGGTCGGTGCTGATCGGCAACGAGCTGGCCAAGTCGGACATGACCGTCGATGTGACGCCGCGCCGGTGCCAGCAGTTCAAGTCCAAGCCGGGCGACAAGTTTCAGTGGAGCACGTCCAGCGGCGGCTCGGGCACCGTCACCGCCGACGAGCACGGGCTGGTCACGGTCCCCGGCATCAAGATTCAGCCCGGCAAGGAGACGAAGTTGACCCTTCGCCGCTAGAAGACGCAGCCCGTTCGCCGACAGGTCGGCGAACGGGCAGGCTGCGCGTCAGGCGGTCCATTCCAGCCCGCGCAGGGTGCCGGTGCTGCTGGCGAAGCGATCCATTTCCAGCCCCTGGCGTTGCAGGATGGACACGAACAGGTTGGCGAGGGGCACATTCTGCTCGCGGTTGAAAGCCAGGTGCTGGCCATGCTTGAAGCCGCCGCCGGCCAGCAGCACGGGCCAGTTGCGGTTCGTGTGCCCGTTGGCATTGCCCATGCACGTGCCGTAGATCACCGAGGTCTGATCGAGCAGTGTCGAGCCCGACTCCTTTGTTTCCTTCAGCCCCTTGATGAAGTCGTGGAAGACGCGGAGCTGGGCCGACTCGATCTTGCTGAGCTCTTCGACCATCTCCGGGCGGTTGCCGTGATGGGTGAGCGAATGCGTCTCGTTCTGGACGCCGGCCACACCCGACAAGATGCCGAGCGGCTCGAGGAAGAGCGTGACCACGCGCGTGGAATCGGTTTCCACCGCCAGCTTGACCAGGTCGAGCATGGTGCGGAAGCGCTGGAGCAGCAGGGCCGAGTCTTTGATGTCTTCCGGCGGGGCCATCTTGACCGCCGGCTTGGGGCGATGCTCCCAGGCCTCGGCCTGCTTGAGCTGGTTTTCCAGCTCGCGGATGGAGGAGAAGTACTGTTCGAGGCGGTCGCGGTCGGCGGCGCCGACGTTGCGTTCGAGGCGTCTGGCCCGTGCGCGGACGGAATCGAGCAGGCTGCGGCCCGAGCGCAGATCATTGACGCGGGCCGCAATCTCCGTCGCCGTTCCTTGCACGAACAGGCGAGCATACAGGCCCGCGCAGCTCTTCTCGCCCGGGATGGCCACGCCCGAGCGCGTATACGACATGCTGGTCTCGCCGCCATTCGCCACGTGCAGCACCAGGAAGGGATAGCGGGTCTGGTGGCCCACCTTTTCGGCAATCACCTGGTCAATCGAGATCGAGTTGCGGAAGGCAGCGGCCGTGGGATGCGGGGCCGCCGACAAGAAGCAGCGTTCGTTCTGGTGGCCGCCATCCACGCCGGGATGCGACACGCCCGAGAAGACCGTGAAATCCTGGCGCAGCGGTTCGAGCAGCTTGAGGTAAGGAGACAGTGCGTAATCGCGGCCCGCCTTCTCGGGGAAGAACAGGTGCGGCATGATGCCCTGGGTGGTCTGGATGGCGACAAAGCGGCGCGGCGGTGCCTCGGCCGCTGCGGCCCGCGCGGGCCGCATGGCATCCAGGAGCGGCAGTCCCAGCGAAACGCCCACTCCTCGCAGGAAGGCACGGCGGTTCATGGCATTGGCAAGCATGGCGGTCCTTTCGGAGGGAGTTCTTGGGGCAGGAGATCACTTCTTGACGAACATCGGGCTGATCAGAATCTGGTTGATGATGGTTCTCAGCCCGTGGTTATCTCTGGCACTGGTCTTGAGGATGCGTTCCACCTGGGCCCGGTCGGTAAACGTCACCGGAGCGCCGGTCGAGTAGTGAACGAGCTTTTCGACCAGGTTGCGGGCCACCTGCTCCTCGCTGGCGAGCAGCAGTTTCTTGAATTCGAGGACATCCTTGTAGGGCTGCCCGTGCGCCGTGGTGCCGCTGGCATCGACGGGCAGCCCGTAGCGGAACATCTCGAACCTGGTGTTCGTCGGGGCGTTGAGGAACTGCTTCGGGTCCGGGAAGTCGCCGTCCTCGCCCATGTGGCGATAGCGCGTCCGCCAGCCGCCGATCACGTCGAAGTTTTCCAGCGCGAAGCCGGGCGGATCGATCTGGCGATGGCACGAAGCGCAGACCGCGTTGCTGCGATGCTTGTCGAGCTGTTCGCGGATGGTGGTGGTGCCGCGCAGATCGGGATCGATGGCGGAGATATCGGGTGGCGGCGGCTGGGGCGGCTTGCCGAGCACGCGATCCAGCACCCAGACGCCGCGCAGCACGGGCGAAGTGACCGTGCCATTGGCCGTGACCTTGAGGACCGCGCCTTGCGTCAGGAAGCCGCCGCGCGGGCTGTCCGCGGGCCGCGGCACGCGCCGGATGGCGCTGCCCGCCACGCCGGGAATGCCGTAATGTTCCGCCAGGCGCTGGTTGATCATGAGGAAGTCGGCGTCGATCACGTGTGCCGCGCCCAGGTTCTTCGACAGCATTTCGCGAAAGTAGGCCCGCGCTTCGGCCAGCATGGCGTCGCGCAGATCGGGCCGGAATTCGGGATAAAGCCGCCCGTCCGGGCTGGTCGCGTCGATGTCGCGCAGCTTCAGCCACTGATCGAGGAAATCGTTGACGAAGCGATCCGAACGGGGGTGGAGCAGCATGCGCTCGACCTGATCCTGGAGCGCTTTGCCCCCGAGGTGTTGCTTGCCCGCCGCGGTGAACAGCTCGTCGTCGGGCATCGAGTTCCAGAGGAAGTACGACAGACGCGCGGCGATGGCATACGAATCGAGCGCAAGTGGATCGGAGGTGTGCGGGCGAGGCAATTCCATGATGAACAGGAAATCGGGCGAGCAGAGGGCAACGCGGTAGGCGGCCCGCATGGCAGTTTCGAAGAAGTCGCCCGCGTCGAGATGGTCGTGGGCGATCTTCACGTAGACCTCGACTTCCTCGGCCGGCACGGGCCGGCGAAAGGCGCGGGGCAGGAATTCACGCAGCAGCCGTGCGGCGTCGTCCTTCGGGCGCGGCGCGGCCGCCGTCCAGACGGGCCGGTTCTTCTGGAATTCCTTGCCGTCGATATGGCTCGGCCTGGAACCTGGATGACGCTTGACGGGGAGCGGCACGCTCGGCGTCGGCCTGCCCCGTTCGTTCGACAGTTCGGCCAGCGGCAGCTTGCCAAACAACCGGCGATGGCTGGCGGGGGGCCAGGTCTCGTTGAGCGGCCCTTCGACATCGAACCAGTCGACGGCCACGGCCGGCCCGTCATAGTTGGCCACGACGCGGTAGCTCGGCCAGAGGTTGGCCGGGTTCAGCTGCAGCAGCTCGCCGGCATTGAGCCACACCACCAGTTCATGTTCTTGCGGCTTCTGCGACGGCGCATCGAAGTAGGCCAGCACCCGGCGGTTGGCGGTGAGGGCCAGGGATTGCATGCGATCGGTTGCGGAGACCTCCCCCTTGTTGAGATGGAAGCTCCATACTTTCGTGCGCAGCCGATAGTAGCCCGAATAGAACGGCGAGAAGTTGCCGACCTGCGGATCGAACGAGGGCCGGGCACTGGTGAGCATGCCGAGCGACTCCATTTTCTCGATGTGGGGCAGTCGCTCCGTCAGCTTCAGTTTCTTGACCTCCTTGGTGTAGGCGACATCGACCTTGCCGCCGTTGATCGGGAAAATGGCCTCGCCGAACTGGTGCAGCCCGCCGATGCGGCGGTAACGATGACGCCAGACCTCGGGCCTGTCGGTATGCACGATGGCCGAGTCGAGCACGTAGTCGGCCGCTTCGAGATACTTCCGCAGGTGGACCGCGGAAATTTCCAGGGCCGAGCTGGTCTTGTCGATGCCGCCGAAGGAGGCGTCTTCGGGCAACAGATCCTTCACCAGGAAGCCCGGCATGTCGAACAGGTCGCGGATGGTGTTCTCGTACTCGGTGCGCGTCAGGCGGCGCAGCGGTACGCGGCCCCGCTCTTGCTGGCGGCGGCCGTCGGCAGCCGCGAGAACATTCTGAAGACTCTTGAGCATCGCGTTGCGGTCGGCGTCGGGCGGCCCCTTGCGGCTGGCGGGCGGCATCTCGCGCGCTGCCACCCGGTCCAGCACCTTCACCCAGCGGTCAAACGTGGTGCGGTCGTCGAATTCCAGCCCGAGGGCCGTCAAGTCGAGGCCGCCCTTGCGGTTATCGGCGTCGTGACAGCCCAGGCAGTTGTTCTTGAGGAGGCTGGCCACCGGTGCGGGCAACTCGGCCCCCATGAGCGGCGCGGCAATGCTGAGGAGGAGCAGCGCGAGCAGTTCACGGTTGTGCGTAAACATCGAACTCTCCATAGAAGCTGTTGTTGAGCTGCTTGAAGTCGGGATAACGGCTAGGCAGGACATCCCAGAGCAGGTAGCGGTAGCGGCCCAGCGTGCCGGTGGCCGACGTGATGGAGCAGCCCTGCTGCGCCGGCCGGTCGAGACGCTGGACGACGCGGAAGAACTCGTCGGTGTTGACGCGGGCGATCGGCTGCCAGCCCGCCTTCTCGAGGTCGCCGTCAGTGGCGGGCGGCTCAGCGCCGGCGAAGCCATACAGCGTGTAATTCTGCAGAGCACGCAGGCGATTGCCGGGTATGGCCCCGTTCTGGTGCCAGGAGTAAGTGTTGATCTTGCTGACCGCGACCGTGCGGCCCAGGTCCATGAGCAGTCGGCCGGTGATCTCGTTCTGGAAGAAGACCGACTCTTCGGGCACGTCCGGGCCTGACTGCCCGTGGCCGTCGATGAGCTTCTCCGGCGGGCCGCTGTTGCCGCCAACCTTGGAGGACTTCAAGACGCCCTGCACGACGCGGATCGAGGCATGGGCCTGGCGGGCATCGGCGTAGTCTCGGTTGGATGGCGATTCAATGCTGGGAAAGCGAAACTCCGGGGACTCGTCGCCACGTTCGACGCGCACCATTACTTGCTGTCGGCCCGCTTCTACCGTGAGCATCTCTCCTTTGCTCAGGCGCTGCGCGGCGTCGCTGCCATCGCGATGGACTTCGACCTCCCCGGAGATGACGCCGAACCAGCTATGGCCGTCGGCACTCGCCTCGGCGGCGAACTCCGTGCCCAGATCGACCACGCGGGCCGTGCGTGTGCGAATGGTAAAGCCCTTGGAAGCGGGCGTGTCGGCCGTCACCGTGACCCGACCGAGCACCAGGAAGCCCGAGTTCTCCGATTCGACTTCGAGGATGGCCGGTCCCTGGATTATGGTGGTGGCCCCGCTGGCGAACTCAATGTGGACCTGGCCCGCGGAGAGTTCGAGACGCTGGCCCGCATGGATACGGTCGCCGGGCTGATAATCGACGTCAGCGGCAACCCAGCGGACATGGTGCGCTTCCCGGAACACAGCAACTGCGGGAGCCGGATCGGGCACACGGGGTGATCCGAGCAGCACCGCCAGGACCACGGCCGCTGCCGCCGCCATTCCGATGACGAGCCCGATCGTCAGGCGCGGCCGAACCTTTGCCTGCCGAGAGAGTACGGATGGAGTGGCGGCCGCCGGCGCCAGCGGGGCCATGTCCATGGAAGCCAGGCGAGCGTGCAGCTCGACGTGCCACAGATAGTCGTCACGCGCTGCCCCGTTGCCCGCGAGCAGCTCGTAAAGATCCTTCAGCTCTGCAGTGCTGGCCGTGCCATGGCAAAGGGCAGCAAGGGCCGCATCGAACTCAGGAGACGGGTAGTTCATGGCTCAACCCCTCCCACCTGGACCGAGCGCTCGATGCAGGCTCGCAATACGGCCCGCAGCCGCTGAAGCAGCTTGTAGACTGCATCGACGGTCCGCCCTGCTTCCTGAGCCAGGATGTCGACCGGAGTGCGCCGCTGGTAGTAGCCCTCGAGCAACGCGCGTTGATCCTCGGGCAACTTGTGCAGACACTTTTCGAGGTGGCCGAAGCGGCTGTCCATCTCGGCGAGCAACTCTTCGCGGCGGCGGATCAACTCGTTCACGAGCCCGCCATTGAGGAAAGCTTGCCAGCGCTGATGCCGCGTCAGCCACTGCCGGGCCAGGTTCACCGCAAAGGCGCACGCCCAGGGGGCAAACGGGCGGCCCGGGTCGTAATCGTCGAAGCGCTCCCACAGCGCCAGCGCCACTTGCTGAACCACGTCGCGTGCGTCTTCCAGATTGGGGATGATCGCTGCGACGGTCCGGAACACCTCTCGTTCGTTGGCGAGGAAGAGGCGGAGGAACCGCTGCTGGGCATCGGGGGTAGGATTGCTCATGGCCATCAACGTTACTTCACACTCCGGGCGCCGTTTGGACAATTTTCTCTATCCGCGCATAAAAGAAGATCGCCCGCGGGCTTGTGGCAGCCCGCGGGCGATCCTTCGCTGTCATTCTGGGGAGGTCGACTACTTCTTGGGCAATTCTTCCTTGTATTCGTCGACCTTGTAAAGCTTCCGGAGCCGATCCAGCTCTGCCTTCAGTGTCTTGACCTGGTCGGCGTACTTCGGATCGGCGTAGACGCTCTTCAGCTCATCGGGGTCCTTTTCGAGGTCGAACAGCTCCCACTCGTTGATCAAGTAGTAGTGGATGAGCTTGTAGCGGTCGGTGCGGACGCCGTAATGGCGTTGCACGCTGTGGACGGCCGGGAACTCGTAGTAATGGTAATAGATCGACTTGCGCCAGTCGGCGGGCGTCATCCCCTCGAGGAGCGGCACCAGGCTGGCCCCCTGCATGTCGGCGGGCACCTTGACGCCGGCGGCGTCCAGGAACGTGGGGGCGAAGTCGAGGTTCTGGACGAGGTCCGTGTTCACCGAGCCCGGCTTGACCACGCCGGGCCAGCGCACCATGAGCGGCATGCGCAGCGATTCCTCGTACATCCAGCGCTTGTCGAACCAGCCGTGATCGCCGAGATAGAAGCCCTGATCGGACGAGTAGGCCACGATGGTGTTCTTGTCGAGCCCCTTCTCTTTCAGATAGTCGAGCATGCGGCCGACGTTGTCGTCGACCGAGGCGATGCAGCGCAGGTAATCCTTGATGTAGCGCTGATACTTCCAGCGGACCAGGTCCTTGCCCTGCAGGTTGGCCTTCTTGAAGGCCTCGTTCTTCGGGCCATAAGCGGCATTCCAGACCTTGAGCTGCTCGGGGGTGAGGTTGGGGGGCGGCGTCAGCTTGAGGTCGCGGGCGTTCATGTGCTGGGCGATGGTCATCTCTTGCTTCTTGGCCGCGGAGGTGCGGCCCGCGTAGTCGTCAAAGAGCGTGGGGGGCTCCGGGATGGTGACGTCGTCGTACATGTTGAGGTGCTTGGGGCCCGGGCACCATTCGCGGTGCGGCGCCTTGTGCTGATACATCAACAGGAATGGCTTGCTCTGGTCGCGCTTGTCGAGCCAGTCGACGGCCAGGTCGGTGATGATGTCGGTGGTGTAGCCGACGTGTTTCTTGTTGCCGCTGGAAGTCTTGAAGGAGGGGTTGTAGTAGGTCCCCTGCCCGGGCAGCACGCTCCAGAAATCGAAGCCGGTGGGATCGGACTTGAGGTGCCACTTGCCGATCATGGCGGTCTGGTAGCCCGCCTTTTGCAAGAGCTTGGGGAAGGTTTGCTGGCTGCCGTCGAAGACGGTGCTGCCGCGATTATCGATGACGCCGTTCACGTGGCTGTGCTTGCCCGTCAGGATCACGGCCCGGCTAGGGGCACAGATCGAGTTGGTGCAGAAGCAGTTCTTGAACAGCATGCCTTCGGTGGCGAGGCGATCGAGATTGGGCGTCTTGTTGATCTTGGAGCCATACGCACTGATGGCGTGACTGGCATGATCGTCGGTGAAGATGAACAGGATGTTGGGCTGCTTGGCGTCGGCAGCCCGCGCCGGGCCAGCGCTGGCCAACGCAAACAGCGCGGCGACGACAGGTAGGACGAAACGAACAAGGCAGCGTGTACGAGTCATCAACAGTCCTCCGGGGGCAAATCCTTGGATCTCCGATTCGCCCAGTATCCGGAGTCGACTGGCCAGCGTCAAACGATTTGGAACTGTGCCGCCGAGACGCAAGAAGCCCGGCTGCTGGGGTGCTGGCAGCGATGGACTCGCGGCCAGCACCGAGAAGCCGGGCTTCTCTGCTACTGTAGCCGACGGTGCCTCACTTCAATTCCTTGATGCGGATGTTCTTGAACTCGATCTGGCCCCCTTCGCCCTGGATGCCGATGTGTCCGTCGATGTCCTCGAGGCCGTCGACCACGTTGATGACTTGCCCGTTGAGGGAGACCTCGAGCTTGGGGCCCTTGGCGGTGATGACGTAGGATTGCCAGTCGCCGGCCTGCTTCTGTACTTCCTTCTGTTTGGCGCCGTCTTTCTTTTGCTTGGGGCCCTTGAAGCCGGCGGGGAAGATGCTGCCCAGCGAGCCGTTGTCCATGTTCTGGACCTGATAGGCCTTGGCGGGCCAGTTCTTGCCGTCGGCCGAGGCACGCAGGAAGATGCCGCCGTCGGAGCCCTTCTTGACGAAGCGAAAATCCATGCGCAGCTCGAAGTCCTTGAATTTCTTGTCGGAGCGGAGCCAGCCCGAGCCGCCGTCCTGGAAGATGGCGCCGTCCTTGACCGAGAACTTGCCCTTGTTCTCGACGGTCCAGCCGGTGAGGTCCTTGCCGTTGAAGAGCGACGTGAAGCCTTCCTCGACCTTGTCCTGGGCGTTCGTCAACCCGGCCAGCATGCAGAGGGCTGCCAGGGCCATGGCCCGTCGCGTCAAGCGCATCATGGTGAATCTCCTTGGAAACAGGTGGGAAAAACAGGTGGGACAATACCGACGTTCTACCCGCTGGCAGCCGGGGACACAAAACAAAACGCGGGCAGTGGCCACGACCGCCGGCAGCACGCACCAGATGCCGGGACCATCGACCACTGCCCGCGAAAGGGAGGACAGGACTACTGAGAGGCTATCCGGATACACCCAGAAGCCCGGCTTCTTGGATTCTCGGGTGCGAAAAAACGCCAGAAGCCGGGCTTCGTCTGCCACTTTCCGGACCGCTACTGACTTCAAAAACGGGGGATTCGCGGGCGTTTCGAATCCCCCGGCCGGTTGGTCAATCGAAGATGCCGCGGTAGCCGCCCACCACTTTGATGTCGAGATGGTCGCGCTGTTCGCCGCTGCTGGCTTGCAGGCGCTGCAGCGTGTCGGGCCTGGCCTCGCTGGTGGCGAACACTTCCCAGGAGACTTGCCCGAGGCGGGTCTTGCCCATGCTGACGGGCTGCTCCGCCTTCACGCCGCTGGCAAGTTGCAGGCCCGCGGGCAGCGTCAGCTGCACACGCTGATTGGGCCGCGGATCTTGCACCCAGGCCACCACGGTCAGGCCATGGCCGCGCCGCACCACGCCGCTGCTCGCCGTGAGCGCGAGTCGCGAATCCTGGCGCGGGCCGCTGCCTACCCGGCCCAGCCCGTAAGTGAAGGCCAGCACGCGCGTCTCGCCCGGCACCATGGGCCGATAGTCCCAGTACATGGTCAGGCACGAGTCGTTCTCGTTTCCCTTGGTGCGGTCGTTCATATCCCAGAACTTGCCCTTGTCGACGAAGTCCCAGCGGATCTCCGGGTTGCCCGGGAAGCGCGAGATGACCAGGCGGGTCATGGTCTCCAGGTTGGGGTCGCCCTCGTCGAGGCGGACCTCCTCGGGCAGCTTCAGCCCGACATGGGCGATCGTGCCCGGATTGGCCAGGTCGGCCACCTCGAGAGCTTGCACGTAGACGGGGATGTCCTTGCTGTTGCGGATGTCGATCTTGGTGTCCATCAGCCCAGTCTGGCCGGGCAGCACGAAGGGGACGCCGTCGTTGGCGCCGATGAAGGTGTCGAGCATGAAGCGCAGCCCGACCGTGTGGCCCCGGGCATCGCGGTTCTCGAGCTTGTAATGCACCAGGCAGGTGTCGTAGTGGCCCGTGAGATGGTTGGGCACGATCATGACGGTCTGGGTGACGAAGATGTTCTGCGGATACTTCCAGGTGGAGACGTGGCGCGGGCCGTCGCGGCGGTCCTTGATCTCGCCCTGGCGGTCGCCATGCCAGCTGCCCGGGTTCTGGCCGAACAGGCTCTCGTAACCGTCGATCTTGATGCAGGTGTTGTTGGTGGTGCCGTCGAGGGCGTAGGTCAGGCGCTTCTTGTCCTCGCGGTTGCGGACGTCGGCCTGGTCCAGGATGGCGATGCCGAAGCGCTGGTTCCATTCCTTGAAGGTGAGACCGATGTGCGGCGTGGTGTCGGCGAGCGGGCCAATGTCGCGCGGCCCCATCTTGGGCGGCTCGATGGCCCCTTTCTTGTCCGGGCCGGCCATCAAGAAATCGAAGCCGATCACAGCCACGAGCGAGGCCGCCAGGGCCGCGCCGGAAAGCAGATGCCGACGATCAAACGTGCGCCCGCGCAGCCGGGCCGTGACCGGTGGACTCGAAAAAGCCATGTCTCCCCCGCTGGTTGACTGACCTCGGAAACCTGACCGCCGACCGCGAGGGTGACGGGCACCTCGAAACGCTGGTTGCCGTTGGCCCGCACCTTGAGCGTGGCCCGCAGCGTCTGCCCGGCGGCGTCGGGCAGCTTGCGCACGACCACCGGGATACTGGCGACCCGGCCATCCAGGCGCGACTTGCCCACTTCCAGCCAGGGCTGATCGCTCGTGGCCTGTGCCCACACGGGCCGCTTCTCGTTCGTGCGCAGCTCGATCGTGGCATTCGCCTTGCCGCCGGGCAGCCCTTGCAAGCTGAGCGACCTGGTGGTGAGGTCGACCTTGGGCGCGGGAGTCAGCCCGAGTGCTTCGAAGAACTGCTGCACGGCGGCCAGCCCGCTGGCGCTGGCCCCTTGCACCGGGTAGGTCCAGCCGTTGTCGCGATACCAGCGGGCCACCACGCCTTGCTCGAAGAGACGCGCTGCCTCCTTCGGGTTGGACTTGGCCCGCTCGGCCACTTGCCGCGGGCTGCGGGCCCCGGCCAGCACACCTTCGGAGAATGACTTCACGGGCAGCTCTGCCTTCACGTTGATGACCACGTCGCCGGCGTTGGAAGAGATCACCAGCCGGGCGGTGAGCGGTTTGTGGCTGGCCCGCAGGTGCTTGCCCCGCACGCGGACCTGCAAGACCAGCTCGGAACCGAATTGAAAGAGCTTCTGGGCGCCGCCCCGGCCCGGGCCGACTGCCAGCCACAGGGCGTCATCCACCTGGATCGAGCCGTGCACCAGCCTCATCCCCTGGTTGCGCAGGTGAAGATCGAATGTCCGGTCTTCACCCACCTTGAGCTGGCCAAGATTGATCTCGGTGGGTTCGACGACCAGCCTGGGGGGCTGCACGGCATGACCGGGCAGCCGGGCCAGGAAGTCATCCACGCCTCGTTCGCGATCCGGTCCGCGGCCCGCCTCGCGCGCGGCCAAGGCCAGGTCGGAGCGGCCAATGCTGCCCAGGAAGCGCTCGAGATCGCCCAGCGCGCTGCTGGCCGACTGCCAGTTCTCCTGGCAAGCCAGCGCGAGCTGATCGAAGTTGCGGCAGGTCTTGCCCGTGGGGAACACGAATGGCGTCGGGAAGGGCTGCGCGCCGACAGGGAGATTGGCCCCTGCCTGGCTTGCGCCCATCAGGGCCGCGCCATCGAAGTAGCAGTAACACGCCCCCACCGGGTTCACCCGCGAACAGCGGCTGCATGTCTGGATCATCTTGAACTCCTCGCCTCAGCGGTGGATTGACACACTTCTTGACTTTCTTTCCGGTGGTCTTCGACCACCGGCTAAATTCTGCGACCCCTGACGGGGCCCCTGACGGGGTCGGTGGACAGCCACGGACTAGTAAGCGACATCGATCAAGGTGATTGCGCTCTCGCGAACGTGGACTTCCAGGGTCTGCCCGATGTCGCCGCTCACCACGGTGAGTCGATAAGTGCCCGGGCTGGCATCCTCGTCGACGTGGACGCGCCACGACGCTTGCGTGAGCCCCTTGATGTTGGGGTGGACGCGCTGCTCCTCTTTGCTGGCGTCGACGAGCTTCAGGCCGTTGGGCAGATAGATGCGGACAGGCTGCCCCTGGGCCACGTTCTTCAACCAGGCCGCGACCGTGAACTCGGCGCCCGCCATGGGCAGCCCGCCATAAGTGAGCGCGAGCTGCGTGTCCGCCGGTCGGTCTGCTTCCCGGTTCACCTTGCCCAGGCCGTAGGTGAAGGCGAAGGCCCGCTTCTCTTTTGGCTTCATGGGCCGTTCGTCCCAGTACAGGGTCACGCAGGAATCGTCGTCCGGGCCGTGGCTACGATCGGTCATGCCCCAGAAGCGGCCCTCCTTGGTGAAGTCCCAGCCCACGTCGGGATTGCCGGGATAGCGGCAGATCAAGAGCCGGGTGATCGGATCGAGCGGCGGATCGCCACGTTCGAGCCGATAGCCCGCGGGCAGCTTGAGCCCGACTTGCACCACGGTGCCCGGCTGAGCCAGGTCGGGCTTCTCGAGCGCCTGGATGAAATCGGGCAGGTCCGCGGAATGATCGAGATCGATTTTTTCCTCGACGAAGCCGGGCCGGCCCGGGATCACGAAGGGGACGCCGTCGTTGCTGCCGATGAAGCTGTCGATCATGGCCCGCAGCCCGACGATGTGTTCTCGCTTGTCGCGGTTCTCGACCAGGTAGTGGACGAGCACCGTGTCGAGACGACGTGTGAAGTTGTTGGGGACGATCTTCACGGTCTGCGTGACCACCACGCCTTGCGGATAGCGCCAGGCGGAAGCCCACTGAATGCCGGGCACGATCTTGCGGCCGACGATGGCGCCGCGGTCGTCGTGCAGCCACTGCCCGGGCAGCCGACCGAAGAGGTTCTCGAAGCCGTCGATCTTGATGCAGGTGTTGTTGGTGCTGCCGTCGAGGGCAAAGGTCAGCCGCTTGGTTTCCTGCGGGTTCGTGGGATCGGCTTGCCCGGCCAGGTGGATGCCGAAGCGCTGATCTTTTTCGCGGAAGGAAAGGGCCAGCAAGGGCGAACCCTCCACCTGG